>NZ_DDOI01000058.1:0-13337 GCF_002341575.1 Marinobacter sp. UBA2498
CCGCATCACGCAGGGCGCTCCAGACGGCGATACCGAGCATTAGTGGAGGTTCCCCGACGGCTTTGGAGTGAAATATTGTGGCTTCACGATTCGGGCTGTCGGGCAGCAGAGTAACCCTCAGGTCCGGGGGGCAGTCCGATACCGCTGGAATCTTGTAGGTGGCAGGACCGGTTGTGAGTAGTCTGCCGTCATCGCTGTAGACCAGTTCTTCGGTGGTCAGCCAGCCCATACCCTGGACGAATCCGCCTTCGATCTGACCAATGTCGATATCGGGATTCAGGGAACGTCCGGCATCAAACAGGATATCGGTACGAAGTACCCGATACTCGCCGGTGAGGGTGTCGACCACCACTTCGGCACAGGCAGCGCAGTTCGAGTAATACAGGAACGGGCGCCCCGTGCCGCTTTTCGGATCGTAATGGATCTTGGGAGTGGCATAGAAACCGGAGGAGGACAGCGGTACCCGATTCATATAGGCCGTCTGAACAAAGGTTTCCCAGGGCATCTCCAGCTCTCCGATCTGCACCTGGTTATCCGAGAAGCGGATGGTTTCTGGTGAGACCGACCAGTTCTGCGCAGCAAACTCCGTCAGGCCCGCGAGGATCTTTTCACAGGCGTCCAACGCGGCCATGCCGTTCAAGTCGGAGCCGGAAGAGGCGGCGGTTGGTGAAGTGTTGGGTACCTTGTCGGTGCGTGTCGCCGACACTTTGACTCGTTCAAGATCGACCTGGAAGGCAGACGCAACCACCTGTGCGACCTTGATGTAGAGACCCTGGCCCATTTCGGTCCCACCGTGATTTACGTGGATGCTGCCATCGGTATAGATGTGGACCAGGGCCCCGGCCTGGTTCAGGTGCTTCGCGGTGAACGAGATGCCGAACTTCACAGGCGTCAGCGCCAGGCCGCGTTTGAGTACCCGGCTGGAGTGGTTGAATCTGGTGATTTCCGAACGCCGCTGACGGTAGTCTGAGCTGGCTTCCAGCGTCTCCAGAAGCTCAGGAAGTACATGCTGTTCGATGGTCTGGTCGTAATGGGTGGTGTCCCGCCCGGGGCGATACAGGTTGAGCTTTCGGATATCCAGCGGGTCCCGACCCAGATGGCGGGCAATATCATCCATGGCCTGTTCAATGATCATCATGCCCTGTGGTCCGCCAAAACCCCGGAATGCCGTGTTCGAAACAGTGTGGGTCTTGCAGCGGTGGCCGGTGACCCGGGCCTGGTCCAGATAGTAGGCGTTATCGGCGTGGAACATGGCACGGTCGACGATGGCATCGGAAAGGTCCGGAGAGTAACCACAACGGCCGGCCACCATAATGTCGGCCCCCTGAATCAGGCCCTCGTCATCAAACCCGATGTCATAGGTGTTGAAAAAGTCATGCCGCTTGCCGGTCTGGATCATGTCGTCGGGCCGTGACAGGCGGTACTTCACCGGTCGGCCGGTCGCATTGGCCAGCAGGGCTGCGATGCAGGCGACCTGGGCCGCCTGGGTCTCTTTCCCGCCGAAGCCGCCGCCCATCCTTCGAACCTCGGTCTGGACCTCGTGAATGGGCAACCCCAAAACCTCGGCAATCAGCTTTTGTACCTCGGAGGGATGCTGGCTGGAGGTATGAACGAACATGCCCCGGTCTTCGGTGGGTTCTGCCAGACAGGCCTGTCCCTCCAGGTAGAAATGCTCCTGTCCACCGACAACCTGTTCGCCGGTCAGTCGGTGAGTTGCCTGGGAGAGAGCGTGATCCGGGTTGCCCCGCATTTGAGTCTGGCTCGGGCGAACAAACAGGCCCTTGTCCAGAGCCTGGTTTACGGTAATGACCGCGTCCAGGGATTCGTACTCAATGTTCGCCAGTCTGGCTGCCTTGCGAGCAGCTTCGTGGGAGGTCGCGGCGACGGCGAACAGGGGCTGACCGATAAACTCCACGATGTCATCCGCCAGTACCGGGTCACCGGGGAACACCGGGCCGATGTCAAGGTGGCCTGGCACGTCCCTGGCGGTTACCACGGCAATGACCTCGGGAGATTGGCGGACGGCATCCAGATCCATGGAGACTATCCGGGCATGGGCCTGTTGGCTGTGCCCGACAGCGGCATGCAGAGTGCCTTCCGGCATGGGTAAGTCGTCAATATAGCGGGCCTGACCACTGACGTGCTTCCAGGCGCTGTCGTGCCTGGCGCTTTGTCCGGCCAGCCCCTGGGCAGTATGGGCCGGTGTGGATGTGTTCAGGGGCAGTTTACGCATAGTCGGTCACCGTCAGTTGCTCGCGTGGAAGTGAGTCCGAAGCCAGCCAGGCGCGGCGAAGAAGGTTGCCGGCAACCTGAAGCCGGTAAGAGGCCGAGGCCCGGACATCACTCAGGGGTGAAAAGTCGCCGCCAAGAACCTTGATCGCAGTGGCCACGCTGTTCTTGTTCCAGGGCTGCCCCTTGAGCGCATTTTCCGTCTGCAGTGCCCGGGCGGGCGTGGCAGCCATGCCGCCGAAGGCCAGCCGGCAGTCACTGACCACACCATCGGTTATGGTCAGTCGGAAGGCGCCCAGGACAGCAGAGATATCGTCGTCCAATCGCTTCGAAACCTTGTAGATATGCAGCGCTTCGTCGGTTTTGGGTGCCGGAATCCGAACGGAGTGGAGGAATTCGCCCGATTTCAGGGCAGTCTGTTTATAGCCCAGGAAAAAATCCTCAATGGGCATCGAGCGCTGTCCGGCGGGGCCATCGAGCACCAGGAAGGCATTGAGTGCGATCAGAGGTGGAGGCATATCCCCGATGGGCGAGGCGTTGGCGATGTTGCCGCCCAGGGTTCCCCGGTTTCGGATCTGTAGTGAGCCCAGGCGATCGAGCATGGCGTCAAAGGCTGGCCAAAGGTCGCACAGCGACGCCCGGAACTCCTGATAGGTGGTGGCAGCACCTATCACCAGTTCGTCGCCCTCCCGGATACACCCTTTCAGCTCTGTAATACGCTCCACGCTCACCAGGTGATCGAAGGAAGAAAGCTGTTGTGTGATTTCCAGTGCAAGGTCTGTGCTGCCCGCCACCAGCCTTGAATCGGGATAAGTCCGCCGTAACGAGCGTAGGTCATCAAGGCTGACCGGCGCGTCATACCGGGCCCCTCCGGCTGCTTCCATGGTGATGTTATTCCGGTGAAACTGGCTCAGCGCAGATTCTGATGACTCGGGGACCATGCTAGCGGCCGGGTGCTCGGTATCCGGTGTCCATTCTTTCACCATGGCATCCTTACCGGCGTCTATGATCGGACGGTAGCCGGTGCAGCGACAGAGATTGCCAGACAGGGCCTCAAGAATTTGATGGTTGCTGACCGTGCCGCCCTTGCGGTTGGCGTGCAGAGCCGTCAGGGACATCACGATGCCCGGCGTGCAGAAACCACACTGGGCACCCTGCTTCTCCATCATGCCTTGCTGAACCGGATGGCGTGGTTCCTGTTGGAAGGCTTCAACAGTAATCAGCTCCTTGCCGTGAAGGCTTCCCAGCAAGGTGATGCAGCTGTTGATTGCTTCGTAACGGGTGTTGCCGTGTTGGTCAGCTGTTCCTGTAATCACAGTGCAGGCACCACAGTCGCCGGAGGCGCAGCCTTCTTTGGTGCCGGTAAGGCGCATTTTGGTGCGTAACCATTCTAGGATGCTCAAATTTGGGTCGAACTGGTCAACTTTTTCAATTCGGCCGTTCAGAAGAAATTCGATCACGGTTCTCTCCGCCAGAAGCCTATTTGCAGTATTGCGCGGTACCCCATCCCTCCCTTGAGTAAGGCATTCCGCTGTTCTCCTTAGGCTTTCTGCAAAAAGCTGACCAACTGGTTTAGTAAAGTGTTTTTTTATTTTTATTAACTATTGGCAAGCATATTGCTGCTGTTCGAAATGTTGATTGCTTGGTCAGTTTATTAGCAGGTCGGCCAGGAATACATAACGGGAAAAGAGGCTTCTTATGACTGCGGCGTTGCGCCTGAAACTGGAAAACATCGTCAAGGAATACCCGGGTTGCCGGGCTAACGATGGTATTGATCTCACAGTGCAAGCCGGCGAGATTCATGCGCTTCTGGGCGAGAATGGTGCTGGTAAGAGCACTCTGATGAAGGTGATCTATGGTGTTGTCCAGCCGGATGAAGGCCGGATGCTCTGGAACGGTCACGAGGTCAGGGTGACGAGCCCGGCTCAGGCACGGCGCATGGGGATCGGAATGGTCTTTCAGCATTTTTCACTGTTTGAAACCCTCACCGTCGCCGAGAACATCGCCCTCAGTCTGCCGCCCTTTGAAGCCCGTGACCGGAAGAAACTGGACCAGCGTATCCGCGAGGTCTCCGAACACTACGGTATGGCGCTGGATCCGAGGCGTTACGTCAGTACCTTGTCCGTCGGGGAGCGCCAGCGGGTAGAAATCGTTCGGTGTCTGATCCAGGAGAGTACGCTGCTGATTCTCGACGAGCCGACGTCGGTCCTGACCCCGCAGGAAGTGTCCTCGTTGTTTGCCACGCTGCGCCAACTCGCGAAAGAGGGCTGCAGCATTCTGTTTATCAGTCACAAACTCGAAGAAGTGCGAAGCCTCTGCCACAACGCCACGGTGTTGCGTCAGGGGCGTGTCAGTGGTGATTGCCGTCCGGCAGAAGTTTCAGCGACGGACATCGCGAGATTGATGGTCGGTGAGGACACGCCGATTTCAACTCAGGTGACCCCGGCGGACCCCGGGCGCGTCCTTCTCAAAGTCCAGGATTTGAATTGGTCGAGCAATGATCCATTTGGCACAAGTCTCAAAAAGGTATCCCTGGAACTGCGCAAGGGTGAAATTGTAGGTATCGCAGGGGTTGCCGGCAACGGACAGGATGAACTGCTCAAGGCATTATCTGGAGAAATTCGGGTTGATTCCGGTCGTATCGTGTTGGATGAAAAGAGCATTGAAAACCTGGCACCGGACCAACGCCGAAAACTTGGTGTCGCGATTGTTCCCGAAGAACGCCTGGGGCGGGGTGCTGTTCCGAAAATGTCCTTGGCAGACAATGCGCTGCTTACTGCATCCGGACAGGGACTGGTTGAGAGTGGACTGATCCGGTTCGGTCGGGTTCGAGAGTATTCCCGTGAAGTAATTCGACGATTCGACGTCCGCTGTAACGGCGAAAATAGCGCCGCAGGGAGCCTCTCGGGCGGTAACCTCCAAAAGTACATTATTGGCCGAGAAGCATTGCAGAATCCCACGCTTCTGGTGGCGTCGCACCCGACCTGGGGCGTAGACGTCGGTTCGGCCGTTGCAATTCATGAGGCCCTGATTCAGCTGCGCGATGAAGGGGCGGCCATTGTCCTTATATCGGAAGACCTGGACGAGCTCTATCAGCTCTGTAACCGGCTGGGTGCGCTTTGCAATGGGAGAATATCCCCCCTGGCGATGGCGTCTGAGCTGAGTATTGAGCAACTAGGACAGTGGATGGCCGGCGAGTTTGAATCTGCGGAGGCGAACCATGTTGCTGCTTGAGCGCCGTCCTTGTGATTCTGCTTTGATGCGGTGGACATCACCACTGCTTGCACTGGTGTTGACCGTCATTACCGGTTTTATCCTTTTCCTCGCCATGGGTAAGGATCCGGTGAAAGGACTGACCTTTTTCTTTATTACTCCGGTCAGTGATCTGATCGGATTGGCGGAGCTGGGGCTAAAGATGGCGCCTCTGCTGTTGTGCGCGGCGGGCCTGACGGTCTGTTACCGAGCCAAGCTGTGGAATATCGGAGCCGAAGGACATTTTTTGATGGGAGCCCTTGGCGCCAGCATCATGGCGGTCCAGTTGGTGGATGTCGACGGGTTCTGGGTGTTGCCTATTGTACTTTTGGCCGGAACGCTCGCCGGTATGGTGTGGGCGGCCATTGCGTCAGGCCTGAAAACGCACCTGCATTGCAACGAAATTCTCACCACCATCATGCTCAATTACATCGCACTGAATCTCCTGTTGTACACGGTGCATGGTCCTCTTAAAGATCCCTATGGCTTTGGCTTTCCCCAGTCCGTGATGTTTGCTGACTCGGCCCTATTGCCAGCCTTGATTCCCGGTACACGGTTGCACCTGGGGCTGGCCTTCGGGTTGCTGGCAGCCGTCGCGGTCTGGGTACTTTTTGCCCGCAGTTTTATCGGGTTTCAGCTCAACGTGGTGGGACAGGATCATCGGGCAGCGGCCTTCGCCGGTTTTGGAGCCCGACGGCTGACTTGGTTTGCCTTCCTGGTAGGCGGTGCCACCGCCGGCCTGGCCGGAGCCTCGGAGGTCACCGGACCCATTGGTCAGCTCGTGCCACAGGTGTCTCCCGGGTATGGCTACACCGCCATCATCGTCGTTTTCCTTGGTCGTATGCATGCCCTGGGCATTGTGGTTGCCAGTGCGCTGCTGGCGCTGACGTTCATCGGGGGAGAAATGCTCCAGATCGCCATGAATATGCCCAAGGCAGTTACCGGTCTGTTCCAGGGATTGCTGCTGTTCTACCTGCTGACCTGTGACGCCTTTATCCACTATCGCATCCGTCTGAAACGGCCGGCGCGGCAAACCACCATGGCAGCCAAGCCTGCCCCCGGGGAGGCCTGAAATGGAACTGTTGACGAACGTGCTGGCTGCCACCGTTGTTGCGGGTACTCCGCTGTTACTGGTGGCCCTGGGTGAACTGATTTGTGAGCGCTCCGGGGTACTGAACCTCGGGCAGGAAGGCATGATGCTGATGGGCGCCGTCGCCGGGTTTGTCGCGGCTCTGACCAGTGGCAGTCTGGTGGTCGGTGTGGCTGCTGCGGTATTGGCCGGGACTGGCATGTCGCTGCTGTTTGCGTTCATGGCGGTGTCCCTGGCGGCCAATCAGTACGCTGCCGGATTGGCATTGACCATTTTCGGCACTGGGTTAAGTGCCTTTCTTGGGGCCGGCTTTGTAGGTCAGTCCATTGACGGCTTCACCCGTGTTGCCATTCCGTTTCTGAGCGACATCCCGGTGCTGGGGCGTGTCCTGTTTGATCAGGATCCACTGGTGTATCTGTCTCTGATTGTCTTTGTCGGTGTGGCCATTTTCCTGCGCCACACCCGTGGTGGCCTGTTGTTGCGCGCAGTGGGTGAAGACCCGGAAGCCGCCAATGCCAATGGCCTGAAAGTGCTGGTTGTACGCTACCTGGCGGTGGCATTCGGCGGCGGCATGGCCGGCCTGGCCGGTGCGTACCTGTCTCTTGCCTATACCCCACTCTGGACTGAAAACATGACGGCCGGGCGGGGCTGGATAGCCCTGGCGCTGGTCGTGTTCGCCACCTGGCGGCCTGAGAGGGTTGTGCTGGGTGCCTACCTGTTCGGAGCAGCCAGTATTTTGCATCTCGTTCTACAAGGGCTGGGATGGAAGAGTTCAACGGAGCTCCTGGCGATGCTGCCATACGTAGTCACCATTCTGATGCTGGTCCTGCTTTCCTGGAATCCGGCCCGAACTCGACTTAATACCCCCCTTTCCCTCGGCCAGCCATACCGGCCGGGACGCTAACAATAACGATCAACCTTGCTCCAACAATGACTTAAAAAGAACGTAACCTGAGAGGCAATACCATGAAAACATTTCGTAAAACACTGATCGCTGGCTGTGTTGCTGCAGCGTCTTTTGCTCCGGCAGCCCAGGCTGAGAAATTCTTCGGCTCGTCGAGCATTTCCATCCTGCATAGTGATCAGTACCAGGGTGTTGAGTTCGACGCCGGCGGCAATGGTGGTTTTGAATACGAGGCGACTTATTTCACCTTCGAGAACGCGACAGCCCACAACTGGGGAAGCACCTTCTTCTTCATCGATCGTGAACAGGGTCAGGGCGATGTGGAAGGCTCCGATAACGTCTACGGTGAATTTGCCCCCAACCTGAGCACCAGCTGGCTGACAGGCGCGGACATTAGCTTTGGTCCGGTCAAGGACGTCTCTATTGCCGCACAATATGAATTCGGTGGCGGCACGGAGGTCAACAACTACATGGGTGGTCTAGGGCTGGCGTGGGACCTGCCTGGTTTCATGTATTTCACTACCTCCGTTTACTATGTCGATAACGAGCAGGTCAGTGATGATTACCAGTTGACTGTTACTTGGGGCGCTCCGTTCGAGGTTGGTGCTGCCCGCTTCCTGATCGACGGCTACATCGACTGGTCGACTGCCGAATCTGACCACAAGTCCGAATTTCAGTTCACACCCCAGATCAAACTGGACGTGAGCAATTTCTGGGGTGCTCCGGGCGTTCTCTATGCTGGTATTGAGTACCAGTACTGGAACAACAAGTACGGTCTTGGCGATACCCTGATCGACGATCAGAGCTCCGTCAGCGCACTGGTAAAATTTCACTTTTGATCCTGAACAGGAGTCCGGCAGAATCATACTGTCGGATTCCTGAACAACTGGACAACAAGTGAGAGGCTCATGACTAACAAGGCAGTTTCAGAAAACAGCGTTTCTGTTAAAAATGACAGCAACAGGAAAAACCGCAAGTACTGTCCGGGAAGGATACGGGAGCGTAACCGGGAAAGAATACTGATTGCCGCCGAGGAAGAGTTCGCTCTGAACGGCTACAAAGGTACGACGATCCAGAATATCGCCGAGCGGGCCGGGCTGCCAAAGTCCAACGTACTGTACTACTTCAGCAACAAGAAGCGCATGTACGGGGCTATGTTTGACGACATTCTCGCGCGCTGGAACAAGGTGTTCACGGAGATCAGTCCGCAAGACGACCCGTCGGAAGCCCTGGCGACGTTTATCCGGAACAAGGTGGAGATGTCCCGCAAGTACCCGCTGGCGTCCCGATTGTTTGCCATGGAAATTATCCAGGGTGCACCGTTCCTGCTTGAGCACCTGCGCACGAATATGCGCGAGTGGGTCCGGGGTAGGGCGGAGGTTATCCAGTCCTGGATCGACGACGGGCGCATGGCTCCGGTCGACCCAGTGCAGCTGATTTTTCTGATCTGGTCTTCAACCCAACATTACGCCGACTTCCAGGTGCAGATCCTGATGGTGGAAAACAAAGCCGAATACGAGAAGCGAGACTTTGACCATGCGGCGGATTTTCTGACCAGTGTGATCCTGAGGGGGTGCGGTCTTGAGAGTCCAAAATGAGTGAAACTGTTTCATATCCGAGGGATATGCGGGGCTATGGTGAACATCCTCCCCATGCCCAGTGGCCCGGGAACGCCCGGGTCGCGGTTCAGTTTGTGCTGAATTATGAAGAGGGCGGGGAAAACTGTGTGCTTCATGGTGATGAGCACTCAGAGACCTTCCTCTCTGACATCATTGGTGCTGAAGCATACCGGGATCGGCACATGAGTGTGGAATCCCTCTATGAGTACGGATCCCGTGCCGGTGTCTGGCGCATTCTGAAAGAATTCCGGAAACGTGAGCTGCCTTTGACCGTGTTCGGGGTAACCATGGCGATGGCCCGAAACCCGGACGTTGTCCAGGCGTTCCTGGATGACGGCCACGAAATTGCCTGCCACGGCCAGCGCTGGATTCATTACCAGGACATGAGCGAGTCTGAAGAACGTCAGTATCTGGAGCTTGCGATCGAACAGCACGCGCAGCTCACGGGAGAGCCCCCGCAGGGCTGGTACACCGGTCGGGACAGCCCGAATACTCGACGGCTTGTCGTTGAGCAGGGCGGCCTGGAATACGACAGCGACTACTACGGGGATGACCTGCCATTCTGGACTACCGTGGAGACCAGCGCGGGCGAACAGAAACCCCATCTTGTGGTGCCCTATACGCTGGAAGCCAACGACATGCGTTTTTGCTCACCCCAGGGGTTCAATTCCGGAGAGCAGTTCTTCCAGTACCTGAAAGACAGCTTTGATGTGCTTTATGAAGAAGGTGCTGAGGCTCCAAAAATGATGTCTGTCGGCTTGCATTGCCGGGTTGTAGGCCGTCCGGGCCGATTCCGTGCACTGCAACGTTTCCTTGATTATATCCAGCAATACGAACGTGTATGGGTGTGCCGGCGCATTGATATCGCCCGCCATTGGAAGCAGGTTCACCCTTACCAACCCGACTGATACCGGAGTTTTAGAATGACCGATGCCGTAGTGGCCCCTGTCGTAGAGGGACCGGAATTTACCCGTCTGGGATTGAACCTGGCGGATGGCAGTCTGGGAGCGGAAGTGACCCAGGTGACGGATGAGTTCTTTGCGCCCAGAGAGCGCATGCTTGATCCGGAACTGCCTGTGTTCTTCCCCGATCGCTATGACGATCACGGGAAATGGATGGACGGTTGGGAAACGCGACGCAGGCGTACAACGGGCCACGACTGGTGCATCGTGCGTCTGGCCATGCCGGGAGTTCTGATGGGTGTCGATTTCGATACCAGCTTTTTTACAGGGAACTATGCTCCAGCGGCCTCTTTGGAAGCGTGCTTCAGTCCTGACGGTGAGCCGGATGATAAGGCGGACTGGCATAGGCTGGTGCCGGCCACGGAGCTGAAGGGTAATGACCACCGATTTTGCACCATCGAGTCCGATCGGCCCTGGACACATCTGCGCTTGCACATATATCCGGATGGTGGGTTGGCGCGCCTGCGAGCCTACGGTAAGCCCTTCTGTGACTGGGCGACACTGTTAGCGACGGATGAGAGCCGGAATCTGCTGGCGCTCGAATACGGCGGTGACCAGGTGGCATGGAGCGACGCCCACTATGGCGAACCGCGCAAGCTTTTGCGTCCGGCGCGCGGCATCAACATGGGGGATGGCTGGGAAACACGCCGACGGCGTGAGCCTGGTAACGACTGGTGCATTCTGGCCCTGGGCCATAAGGGCATTGCTGAACGCATTGAGGTGGATACCGCGCACTTTAAGGGCAATTTCCCTGCGGCCTGTTCCATTCAGGCGGCCTGCGTGGAAGAAGGGGCAGGTACGGCACAGTCCCTGATTACCCAGAGCATGTTCTGGCATTCCTTGATGGACGAGCAGCCGTTGACGGCTAACAGCATCCATCAGTTTCAGGAATTGAAGAATTTGGGGCCGATTACCCATATCCGTTTCAATATCATTCCGGACGGCGGCGTCAGCCGGGTCCGCCTGTTCGGAAAACCCGTGTCATGAGCCGTTATCGAAGTCTTGTTGCCGAGCCTTTGACCCGCGAAGCCTTTGCGCTGTTCGGAGATGTGATTGATACCGACGGGGCCGAATCCTTTCCCATTAATCAGGGGCGCACCGAGCGCTTTCATGCCTTGTCCCGGGTGGAGCTTTCGGGTGCGACAGACTGGGGTATCCTGTCGATCTTTCGTGGCCAGCCCCTGACTCCTTTGGAGATAGCTCTAATGGAGCGTCACCCGCTCGGGAGTCAGTCATTCATACCCATGAACAACGTCGACTTCCTGGCAGTCGTTGCACCTCCGGGAGACTTTGACGAAGCTGCGGTGCGAGTATTCCTGGTCAAAGGTCATCAGGGGGTCACTTACCATGCCGGCACATGGCATGCACCGTTGCTGCCCCTGACGGCCGATGCCGATTATCTGGTGGTTGATCGTCAGGGGCTGGGTCAGAACTGTGATGAGGTCGACCTGCAGCAATCCATTAAACCCATCCTGGCTAACGGCTAAGGTATCCCTGTGTCAGCCCCCATATCCGAACTGAACTTCGTGACCGCGAGGCGAGCGGTCCGGGTTCTGCGCCCCGATTCTCCCAGCCAGGCGGTCAGTCTGGCCAGGCAGTGCAGGGCGTCTTACACGGCGGGCGGCACATGGCTCCAACCGGCCTATGAGCGGGATCAATGCTGGCCGGAAAACCTGGTGGCGCTGAATGCATCATGGCCTGGCTTCTGGGGTCTGGAAGACGGTCCGAATGGGCTGACCGTTGGTGCGATGACCTCTTTGGCAGAGATGGCACGGCACCCTCTGGTTCGAGACTATCTGCCGCCGTTGGCCAAGTTTCTGAATCTGGTGGCGGGGCCGGGTGTCCGGGCCCTGGGAACGGTTGGCGGCAATCTGATTGTGGGTGGTGATCTGTCTGCGCTGGCAATGGCCCTTGATGTCCGAGTGGACGTAGTCGGTCACGCAGGCGTGCGGATATTGCCACTTTCCCAATGGCTGCGGGAGCGGACATCGGAGGATTTGTTGCGTGGCTTTACGATTCCGGACTGCAGGGGGTGGCGGATGTCGCTGGAAAAGCTCGGATACCGGGCACGGTTTAGTCCGACCCGCGCCACTCTGGCTTGTGTTCATGATGGTTACCGGCTTCGCCTGGCGGTGGGTGGCGAAGGAGGCCTGCTTCGTCTGGCAGCAACGGAAGCGTTTCTTAACGGTTGGGCTGCTCTAGCGCCGGATGATTTCGGGGCAGTGCTTGATTGTGAACTGGTCGACCACGGGTGGCAGGACTCCCATCTGCGCATGGCATTGCGGCGAATGACGACGGGGCTGTTGTCGGAGGTGGCGCTTGGAACTTAAAGCTCAGCCCGGTATGGCTGGAACCGGTGTTCTGCAACGCATTGGAGGCAGGCTTGGCTATGCCACCGATCAGCAGCACATTCCCGGCCTGTTGCACGGAGCCATCCTGCGCAGCCGATACGCCCATGCCCGTCTCCTGAGGGTGGACACGACCCGAGCCAGGTCGATGCCGGGCGTCAGAGCGGTGGTGACGGCGGAGGATGTACCGGGCCTGAACCGCTTTGGCATTGTTGTTCGTGATCAGCCGGTGTTATGTGAGGACCGGGTCCGCTACGAGGGCGATGCGATTGCGGCGGTTGCCGCAGACTCTCTGGAACAGGCACGGGCGGCGTTGGAAGTGATTGATGTCGACTACGACCCCCTGTCTGTTGTCGATCAGGCTGAAATGGCAGAACAGATGGCGCCCCTGCATGGCGAAAGCAACCTTCTGGCCCGGGACAGCCTCACGCGCGGCGATAGCGAGGCCGCCTTCGCACGATGCGCAGTGATTGTGGAGCATCACTACCAGACGCCCCGGCAGATGCATGCCTTCATGGAGACCGAAGGCGGTGTAGCCATTCCGGATAACAACGGTGGCGTGGTCTTTCGGGTCGGTTGTCAGTCAGGCCACCGTGATGCCGAACAGCTGGCCGACATTCTCGGACTGAAGCTCTCTCAGGTTACGGTGGAGGCCACTCCTACCGGTGGGGCGTTTGGCGGTAAGGACGAACTGACCATTCAACCGGTGGCGGGCATCCTGGCCTTACAGACCGGTTTACCGGTACTGGTCCATCTCGATCGTTTCGAGTCCTGCCGCGTTGGCATCAAGAGGCACCCTGTGTCGGTGGTGATGACCACAGGCTGTGACAGCCAGGGCCGGATTCTGGCCCACCGTGTCGATGCGCTGCTGGACACAGGCGCCTACGCAAGCCTGGGGCCGGCGGTGCTGGAGAATTTTCTGGATCACGCCAC
>NZ_DDOI01000058.1:13376-13755 GCF_002341575.1 Marinobacter sp. UBA2498
CGGCCCCGCTCTACCGGATCGAGGCGTATTCCGTTACCGGACGGTTGGTCTACACCAACAACGGCGTATCCGGAGCGTTCCGCGGGTTTGGCGGAAATCAGGCAACGTTTGCCGTGGAATCCCAGCTCGACGCCCTGGCCGAAAAGCTGACCATGTGCCCGCTGGAGTTTCGACGGATCAATCTGCGTACTGCTGATGAACCCGGAAGTCGGGGTCAGCCTGTGCGCTGGACAGCACCACCGACAGAGGTCCTGGCAGCGGCTGCCGCATCACCACTCTGGGTGCCCGCCGGTGCTGCCGCCCGCAGGCGTTGGCTGACCGGTACCGGCATGGCGATGGGGGCTCAGGGTAACGGACTCGGCGACGGCCTCCCTGACAG
>NZ_DDOI01000058.1:13818-19676 GCF_002341575.1 Marinobacter sp. UBA2498
ACGGCCTCCCTGACAGTGGTGGCGGCCGGGTGAGTCTGACAGCTGAAGGCCGGATCCGCCTGGAATTTGGCTTCGCCGATTATGGCCAGAACCTTGCCGAAGCCATTGTCTGCCTTGTGTGTGAGGGGCTGGGCTGCACGGCCTGCGATATCGACGTGGTCCTCGGGAACTCGCGTGGACCGGATTCCGGTCCCACCAGTGCTTCTCGCAGCTCTGTTCTGGTCCATGGTGTTCTGGCAAACATCCTTCCGCGCTGGAAAAACCTTGTGCGGGACCAGGCCAGGTCGTTGACCAATCTGCCTCGTGACGAACTGGATTGCGGCCCTGGAGGCCTGTTTCTTGATGGCCGTCAGGTCCTGAGTTACCAGGAACTGGCAGAAAAAGGCCAACCGGCAGAAATGGTTGTTGATTCCAGCCAGGCATTTCCTGTAGCCCCGGGCCAGGATCAACCGGTGGGTCGTTACCTCCAGTTGCAGATTGCGACGGTGGCCAGGGTGGCCGTAGATCGTCTGACCGGGCGTGTCAGGGTTACGGACCTTCACCATATAACTGCAGCGGGCCGTGTCATCTACCCTCCCGGTTATCTGGGACAGATCGAGGGCGCTGCCATGATGGGGCTCGGCATGACCCTCACCGAAGACATGCCAACCCTGGAAGGACGCTACCTCGCTGACAACCTCGATCAGTACATGATCCCCACCATGCACGATGCGCCTGACCAGCGGGTAGATGTTCTGGATAACACACCGACGACCGACTCTTTTCCGGTCCGCGGGGTCGGAGAGCTGGGCATTGAGGCGGTGGCACCGGCCATCTGCTCGGCGATCGAGGCGGCCACCGGTATCCGGGTGCAGCGTCTCCCGGTGGACCCCGGCTACCTGTTGTCCGCGCTTTGTGCTCAGGAGGAGAACTTCTCATGACCCGCAATACTCAGCCGGAACCCTGCACTCCGGAACCGGTGACCTTTGAGCTGAACGGAAATGTCGTTTCACTGTGGGTATCGCCGGCAACCACATTGCTGGACATCCTGCGGGACGCCGGACGAATCACCTCTGCCCGTGCCGGTTGCCGTATCGGCCGGTGCGGAGCCTGTACCGTGCTGCTGGACGGTCAGGCCGTGCCAGGGTGTCTGGTGATGGCCTGGCAACTCTCAGACTGCCGGGTAGAAACGGGCGAGGGTTTGACCGAGGACCCGGATTTTATCCGGGTGAAAGAGGCACTGGCGACCGAAAGCGCATTGCAGTGTGGTTATTGTACGCCGGGTATCGCGGTGTCACTGGTGTCCGGTTTGCGGCAGCACCGATGCGGTGAAACCGTTGACCTTGAGGAGGCGGTGGCCGGAAATCTGTGCCGATGCACCGGATACGGCGGCCTGAAGCGCGCGGTTGATGCGCTCAAAGAGACGAGTTCGGAAACCTAGGGGGAGCTATGTCGAGTTTTGCACTCTGTCACGCCGCGATCTTCACGGTGGACCCGGCGAATCGGGTGATTGCCGATGGTGCGCTGGTGGTCGAAGACGGTGTTATCCGCCAGGTTGGCGATATCAAGGAGGTTACCATTCCGGAAGGTGTGGAAGTGATCGATGCCGGTGGCCATGCCTTGTTGCCTGGTCTGATCGACTGCCATTCCCACTCCAGCCTGATGCGCGGTGTGACCGAAAACATGCCCCTGATGGAGTGGCTGCCCTGGTACCAGCTGGAGCACCGGGCCATGACCGAAGAGTTTGCCTACCATTCGGCGCGTTTGTGCTACCTGGAAGCCTTGCAATCCGGCACCACCTGCGTGATGGATATGTTCCGGTATATGGATCGCTGCGCGGATGCCGCGGCTGATCTCGGGCTGCGGGTGCAACTGGCACCCTACGTGGCCGACCGTCCCGGCAAGGATTTCTTCTCGACCCGAGAGGAAAACCGGCAGTTGATCCGGTCCCACCACGAAACCCGGAATGGCCGAATTCGTGTCTGGATGGGGCTGGAGCACCTGTTTTACTGCACCGAAGACGCCTATCGGGAAGCCGCTCGATTAAGCCGTGAATACGGTGTCGGCATTCACACCCATTGCAGTGAGCAGAAGGAAGAGGAACAGGCGGTCACGGCCGAGTTTGGCCGGCGCTCCCTGGCGATGCTGGATCACTACGGAATTCTGGGGGAACGGACCCTGCTGGCCCACTGTGTGTGGCTCAATGACGATGAAATTGCCCGGGTGGCGGATACCGGCACCAGCATCGCCCACTGCCCGGTCAGTAACGCCAAACTGGCCAGCGGTGTTGCCCGTGTGCCGGAAATGCTGGCGGCGGGGGTCACCGTGGGCCTGGGTACCGATGGGCCGGTCTGTAACAACAGTCTTAGCCTGTTTGAGGAGATGAAGTTTGCCTCCCTGATCCAGAAGGCGACGCGGCTGGATGCCACCGTGCTGCCTGCCGATCAGATCCTGAGGATGGCAACGATCAACGGGGCCAGGGCGCTGGGTCTGGATCGGGAAATCGGCTCCCTGGAAGTGGGCAAGAAAGCCGATCTGCTGTTGCTGGATCTGGGTGGCGCCAATATGGCACCGGTGTCGGTGGACGAGCAGGGCGGGAACCTGCTCTGGAACCTGGTCTTTGCCGCCGGCCCCGGTAATGTGTCCGGTGTCTGGGTGGACGGCCGGCAATTACTCCGGAACGGCCAAGCGGTTCAGGTCAGCCAGCAGGCTGTCGTTGCCGATGCCCAAAAGCAGGGACTGGCACTGCACGAGGCCTGCCGCAAACTGTCCCACACCCGACTGTCCATGGTCTGATAGCGACGATATTCAGGAGAACACAATGTCTGCATTACCCATCATTTCCCTGGCTGGCCTGCGCAGCGACGACCCGGCTCGGCGTCGGACCATCGCCGCTGAGCTGGGTCGGGCCTGCCGTGAAGTCGGCTTTTTCTTTGTCACGGACCACGGAATCCCGCAGGAGGTCTGCGAGGATGCATTCACTCTGGCAAAGGAACTCTTTGCGCTGCCGACAGCCGAGAAAGAAGTCCTGTCGATCAAGCGCTCACCCCATAACCGTGGCTACGTGGCGATGGCGGATGAGAAGCTGAACCCGGAGTCCGGTGCGGATATGAAGGAAGCCTTCAATATCGGTACGGATTTCCCGGACGATCACCCGGATGTCCTGGCGGGAAAACCTTTTCGCGGAGTCAATTTCTGGCCTTCGATTGACGGCTGGCGTCAGCGTGCCCTGGACTATTTCGACCACTGTCTGGAGCTGGGCAGAACCATTCACCGTGGCTTCAGTATTGATCTGGGGCTGGATGAGGAATTCTTTGCCCAGCACCTGACACTGCCGATCGCTACCCTGAGACTGCTTCACTATCCGCCGAGCGCTGGCAGCAACAAACGGGAAGATGGTGGCGCCGGAACCCACAGTGACTACGGCAATGTCACCATCCTTGCGACGGATGCCGTGGCCGGACTGGAAGTGCTGAATCGCCAGGGCGAATGGATTCAGGCACCCCATGTGCCGGGTGCGTTCGTCTGCAATATCGGAGACTGTCTGATGCGCTGGAGCAACGACGTCTATGTCTCCACACCACACCGGGTCCGGCCACCCGAAAAAGAGCGCTATTCCATTGCGTTCTTCCTGGAAGTGAACCCGGATTCTGTTGTCGACCCACGGGATGTCGTGCCGGACCAGGCGCCAAAGTATCAGCCGATTACCTGTGCGGATTATCTTGCGTCACGGTTGAACGCAACCTACGAGCACCGGGAACCGGAGTGATCAGGACGCTGTCCGCATCACGCTGACGTGGGCAGCGACAACCTTCCAGCCATCCGGGAACCGTGCCCAGGTTTGCATCTGTCGACCCTGATCGTCTGTTTGGCCATCGCTGAACTGCGTGCTGACGGTCGCAAAAGAGTCACCGAAGGTCGTCACCAGGGTGCCATGGAGGGTGCGCCCCGGACCTACCGGCTGGCAAAGCCGGCGATAAGCCTGGATGGCTTCAGCGCCATAGAGATTTTCTGCCACGCCGAAGCGAATGGTGAACTCAGATGTCCAGAAGTAGCTGTCGAGAACGTCAAGATCATTATCCAGAAGCGCTTTTTCATAAGCCTCAAAGGCGTCTGTGACGGCGGCTACAATGTCTGGGGCGTTAATGGTGATATCCGTCATTACTGAACTCCGTGGGTTATGAGGGTAGCTCGGAAAGAGACTCGAGCCGTTGTATCAGGCTTTGGGAATCGGTGACCGCTCCAAACACGCCACCCTGCATCTGAATCATCTTGATGGCATGGTCATGGTTTGCCTGATCGGTGGCGCCACAGCAGTCTTCAACCAGCACGCACTCCAGACCCCGATCATTGGCGTCGCGCATGGTGGTGTGCACGCAGACATCGGTGGTAATGCCCGTCAGTACCAGATTTCTGATGCCGCGGGTCCGGAGTATCAGCTCCAGGTCGGTGGCATAGAATGAGCCTTTGCCAGGCTTGTCGATGATCGGTTCTCCGGATTCTGGTGCCAGTTCCGGAATGATGTCCCAGCCCGGCTCACCTCTGACCAGTATGCGTCCGCAAGGTCCCGGGTCACCGATACCTGCGCCGATCTGCCGGGAGCGCCAGCGTTTGTTTTCGGGCAGGTCGCTGAGATCAGGGCGATGTCCTTCGCGGGTGTGAATCACCGGCATTCCTAGTTCCCGGAATCGGGCCAGTAGCCGGCCGATCGGTTCAATTGGGGCGCGTGTCAGCGAAAGGTCATAGCCCATTGTGTCGACATAGCCACCCTTACCACAGAAGTCGGTTTGCATATCGATGATGATCAGGGCTGTATTGTGTCTCGTCAGGTTGTTGTCGTAGGGCCAGACATAGGGGCGAGAGTTCAGGGTTGCAGTCATGGCTGGTTACTCCGGAAGCGTGTTTGATAGGGCCAGGGCGGCGAGAAACTGCTCTGATGTCGCCGTGGCACCGAACATTCCGCCTTGCATTTCGGTTATGCTGAAAATGGCATCCCGGTGGCGGGTTTCTGTGGCGGCCGTGCAGTCTCTCAGGATCAGTGTTTCCAGCCCCCGGTCATTGGCGTCACGGACGGTGGTGTGCACACACACATCGGTGGTCAGGCCTGCAAACACCAGGTGGGTGATCCCCTGAAGCCGCAGTACGTGATCCAGGTCGGTGGCGTAGAAGGCGCCCTTGCCGGGTTTATCGATAATGATCTCATCCGGCGTTGGAGCAAGTTCCGGAATGATTTCCCAGCCGGGCTCGCCGCGCACCAGAATCCGGCCCAGTGGGCCGGCATTGCCGATGCCGGGGCAGACCTGTTCGCTGCGCCACTGCTTGTTGACCGGAAGGTCTGCCAGCTGCGGCCGGTGACCTTCACGGGTGTGAATGACCAGAGCGCCTGGCAGCGCGCGGAACGCTGCCAGTACCCGCTGGATTGGTTCGATGGTGGCCCGGGCGGGGGCCAGATCGACGCCCTGGGAGTCGATGTACCCTCCCGGGGCGCAGAAGTCCTTCTGCATGTCGATAATCACCAGGGCCAGCCGGTGGGGGGGCACCGGCGCGATGCAGGGCCACGCGTAGGGCCGTGCATCGGGAACCGTGACAGGGTGGGTCGTGGTCACTTCAGACGACCTTTCACGCCGTTTACGAGGAAGTCCATCTTCTCGGTTTCTTCCAGGGTCATGACGTCACCTTCTTCAACCAACACCGTGCCATCCTGAGCGATAACCGGGCCTGCCCAGACTTGGAACTCTTCGTTCATAATGGCTTCCTGGCGGTCCAGTACCGTTTGCTGATCATCTTCGCTTACTGCACTGCCGAAATCGCTGAGTTTGGCTGCACCAGTCAGGAGGTCGCCACGCAGGTGCTCGGATTTCCAGGTGCCGTCTTCTGCC
>NZ_DDOI01000058.1:19751-33086 GCF_002341575.1 Marinobacter sp. UBA2498
TTCTGCCGATTTGACGATGTCCACCATCATCGGGCCCCAGTTCCAGACCGCACCCACCAGCCAGCCTTCTGGTGCAAACTGGCTGGCATCGGCGTGATAGCCCACGGAGTAAACGCCCCGGCGCTCAGCGACCTGCACGTAGTTGATGGGCGAGTCAACGTGACCGGTCAGTACATCAGCGCCGTCGCTGATCAGCGCTTCTGCGGCTTCGGCTTCTTTGGTGGGGTCGGACCAGTTCGAGGTCCAGATCACCGAGGTTGTAACGTCCGGGTTCACGCTCTGGGCACCCCGGGTAAAGGCATTGATGTTACGCAGCACCTGAGGGATCGGGTGGGCTGCGATAAAACCCAGTTTATTGGTTTTGGTGGTCAGGCCTGCGGCAACACCGGACAAGTACATAGCCTGATCGATTTCGGCGAAGTAGGTCATCAGGTTGTCGGACGTCTTGAGGCCGCCGGAGTGGGCAAAATGTACCTCGGGATACTTCTCCGCCACTTTCAGGGCATGATCAAGGTAGCCGTAGCTGGTCGGGAAAACCACTTCAACACCGGAGCGAACCATGCGCTCCATGACACGCTGTACATCGGCGTTCTCTGGAATATTCTCGAAATGAACGGTTTCCACATCGTCCATGTGTTCTTCCAGATAGAGACGGCCCTGATCCTGGGCGTAGTTGTATCCATAGTCAGATTTTGGTCCAACGTAGATGAAGCCGACTTTGGTGTCGGCGGCAGCTTGGACACTGACCGCGAGGATTGAGGTTGCTAGCAGGGTGCGGATCGCTTTTCTCATAATCATTCTCCGTTTGATGGTTTTTTAAGTCGGTTATCGGGCACTTTGGAATACCACCCTGAGACCGGCCGGCATGCCGCCACCACTGGCACGCAGGCCGCGGTAGCTAAGCATCAGCACGCTCAGGGGAATCAGATAGGGAAGCGTTGCCAGGAGGTAGGGCGAGATGGGTACTCCCCAAGACTGCAGTTTCAGGTTTAGGGCTTCAGAGGCCCCGAACAGCAGCGCTGCCGGCAATGCGTACCAGGGGTTCCAGCGGGCAACAATCACCAGGCCGACGGCCACCAGCCCCCGGCCTGCGGTCATGCCCTCTACCCAGTTGGCGGTGTAGTCCACGGCGAGCGCGGCACCGGCAAAACCTGACATCAGCCCTCCGAAACCTATGGCGGCTAACTGGTAGGGCACCGGGTTGTGGCCCAGATTGCGAGTGATTTCCTGGGATTCACCGGTAGAACGCCAGCGCAGCCCGGTACGGGTGCGGAACAGGAAAATGGATATGGCCGGAATCGCCAGCAGAGTGATCAGTACAGTGGGAGTTATGGGACCCAGGAACTGGCCCAGCAACGGAATATCGCTGACGAAGGTATGATTGAGGTTGCCAAGGGCGTCGATCTTGTTGCCCACGAAGGGAATACCGTAGTAGGCACTGAGCCCACCTCCGAGAATCAAAACGGCTACCCCGCTGGCAATCTGGTTGGCCCGACAGCCAAGCACCAGAATGGCGTGAACCATCGACAGGGCGATGCCCGCACAGCATGCGGCGAGCACGCCCAGCCAGGGGTCGCCGCTTATGGAGGCCACCGCAAAGCCGGTCATCGCCCCCAGCAGCATCTGGCCTTCCACCCCAAGGTTGATAACGCCGCTGCGTTGAGTCATGGCTTCACCCAGAACGACTGCCAGTACCGGGGTGGCACTTCGAAGGGCAGCAAAGAGCAGGGTGAGGAGTTCAGTTACAAACGATTCCATACAGTGTCCTTTGAATAGCTGTCGGGCCTGGCGCGATCAGGCCTTGGGGCAATTGGGCCACAGGCTGGCAACAGCCAGCACGATGATGAACAGCAGCGCCTGTAGAATATCGGCGCTGGCCTTGGGGAGCTGGGCGTACAACTGGAGCGAGTCGGCAGACGCCAGAAGGCCCCCCATTAGCACCGATAACGGGATAATGCGAAGGAAGTGCTGGCCGGCGAGCCAGGCAACCAGGAAGCCTGTCATGCCGTAGCCGCTGGCAAGACCGTCCTGCAGGCGGTTCTGGATCACCGAGGCTTCGGCGATACGGGCGAGGCCGGCCAGCAGCCCGCCGATGGCCATCACGATCAGCACGTTGCGTTCATAGGAAATGCCGGAGGTGGCGCCCACGCGCGGATTGCTGCGACTGACCTGGAGACCCAGTCCCCAGCGACTGCGGGTCACCAGAATGTGAAGGATGATGGCCGCAACCACTCCGAATATCAGTCCCATGTGAACCCGGGTATCGAAGAACTGGGGCAGGATGGCGCCTTGCGGGAACTCGATGGTGGCCGGCCAGCCCAGTGAATTCGGGTTCTTCCAGGGACCATGGACCACAAAACTCACCAGCAACACGCCCACGTAGTTCAGTAGCAGGGTTGAGATGGTTTCGTTGACACCAAGACGGGTCTTGAGCAAACCGGGGATGACGCCCCAAAGGGCGCCGCCTGCCATGGCGCCAATCAGCATGAGCGGCATCAGCAGCCAGCCGGGCTGGTCAACGGCGGCCAGCACGGCGCCCGTGCCGAACAGGGCGCCAAGGTAGAGCTGACCCTCGCCACCTACACTGATCAGACCGAGTCGGGCAGGCAATGCGACGGCCAGTGCCGTCAGCAGAATGGGAGCGGTCTTGACCAGGGTCTCACTGAATGAATAGCCATCGCCGAAGGCCCCCATGACCATTTCCTGAAACAGGGATATGGATTCCCGGCCATTGATTGCAAAGAACGTCAGTGCCGCCAGCACAAACGTGGCCGCCATGATTAGCACTGCGCCGGTGGGGCCTCTTAGCAGTCGTAGCCCGAATCTGAAGGCCGGTTGGGTGGTTATTGTCATGATGCAATTCTCGCTTGAGGTTCAGCGGGTGCGGGGTCAGCGGTGGGAAGGTGTTCTCCGGTCATGGCCCGGCCGATGTCTAGGCGATCGAACTGGCCCGGGTTGAACAGTCCCGAGATTCGTCCGCCCTGAAGTACTGCAATCCGGTGGGCGTAGGACATGAGGTCATCGAGGTCCTCTGAAATCCATAGCACGGCTGCGCCCTCGCGGGCTTTTGTGAAAAGAGCCTGATAAATGTCATGGGCAGCGCCAGCGTCCAGTCCCATGGTGGGGTAAGCTGCGACAATCAGATCCCGCGGGCCTTCCAGTTCACGTCCGACCACCAGTTTCTGAAGGTTGCCTCCGGAAAGTTGTCCGGCGGCCAGCGCCGGATTGTCAGGACGAACCTGATAACGGCGGATGATGTCCCTGGTCTTTTCCTCTTCCGGGCCCCAGGCAGGAAAGAAACGCAGTTGCCGGAAATGGGACAGAGCCACGTTGACGGTCAACGACAGATCGCCGGCCACCGCGTTCACGGCCGGTTGCTCAGGTATGTATGCAACCCGGTCAGAGGTTTTCGGGGCGCGGCTGGCGGACTGGAGTACCACGCCATCAATAATGACTTCGCCACGGAAAAGCGGGACCAGGCCAACCAGCGCGTCTGCCAGCAGATGCTGGCCGTTGCCGGAAACCCCGGCAATACCAAGGATCTCACCCGGCCCGATATCCAGGCTGATGTTGTCAATGGACTGGACGCCATGGTTTGCGTGGAGCCCACGAAGACTGATTCGTGGCGGCTTGCCAGTGAGGTCGGCATTCCGATGTGTGTCGATGTCGGAACGTTGACTGCTGTCGCCCATCATCAGGCTGACCAGTGAGGCCTCACTGCAGTTCTCTCTGGTCAGAGCCTGTACCATTTTGCCGGCACGCATCACGACCACCCTGTGGGCGCAGGCCATGACGTCCTGCATTTTGTGGGTGATAAGGACAATGCTTCTTCCGGCTTCGGCCATTTTCCGGATCAGCTCCCAGAGTCGTTCCGCTTCCTGTGGTGGCAGAACCGACGTCGGTTCATCCAGTATCAGAACCTTGGCATTAAGATTCAGAACCTTGACCAGTTCCAGCAGTTGGCGCTGGCCCACGGAAAGATCGCGTACCAGGGTGTTGGGGTCCAGGCCGGGCGCGAGTTCCTCCAGGTAGGCGAGAACGTTCTGCTGAGAGGTGCCTTCGCAAAACAGCCGGCGGAACGTCCAGAAGGGTGGTTTGGGGTAGGCCAGTAACAGGTTGTCCCGAACCGACAGTGCCGGCACCAGATTGAACTGTTGGAAGACCATGCCGATGCCCAGTGACATGGCCTTCTGCGGGGAGTCGATGAGGGTTTCACGACCGTTGACAATAATGCTGCCTTCGTCCGGTGTATAGAGTCCGAACAGCATCTTCATCAGGGTGCTCTTGCCGGCGCCGTTTTCGCCGAGCAGGGCGATGACTTCTCCCTCGCGGATATCCAGCGAGATGCCATCATTGGCTGTGACCTCTCCGAACCGCTTGGTGATGTTGTAAAGCTGAATCTCCATGGAACCATGCCTTGGCTAAAATCTTTGTTGTACACAAGGTTGCATGGTTCATGCCACGTAGCAAAGAGGTGCATGGTTCTGGCAAGGAATACAGTTATCTTCCTATTTGGTGTTGAAAAAGCGTGCAAAAACATAATGTTGGTTGCATCACGATGGTGCGCGTATTGGTGTATATGCATTGCTTTGGTGCAGCGGAAGGTTCTCGATGGCGTGTCATAGTGATTGAAAATCAATGGGACTTGGATAAGATGTATGCAACGAGATGACAAGGAAAGAATCGTGAGTGAATCATTCAGGAAAGGAACCACTGGCAGCATCTACGAGACTTTGCGTCAGAGCATCATGAATCTGGAGCTTTATCCGGGCAGCCGGGTTACTGAAACCGAGCTGGCTCAGCACTTCGGGGTGAGCAGGACACCGGTTCGGGAAGCGTTGCAGCGCCTGGCGGTGGAAGGCTACCTTACCATCCGCCCCAAGCACGGCTGTTACATCCTCCAGCTCGACGTATTTGAGCTGGCGGAATATTACGACGTCCGGGTTGGTCTGGAATTGGAAGGTATTGCTCTGATGGGGCAGCGTATTCCCTATCGGGAGGTGGCGCAGCTGGCGGAGGATTGGGATCCCGAGCAGGCCCGTTATGGCATGTCTGGTTCCGAAGAGTTCAAGGACGCAGAGGAACTGTTCCATATCAGGCTGGCCGAGCTCTGTGGCAACCCGATTCTGGTGCAATACCTGCGCGACGTTAACAATCATATTCGGATCGTGCGTCGTCTGGGCCTGCCGGACCAGGACAGTGTCATGCAGACCTACCGGGAGCACCACGAGATCTGCCAACGTATCCTGGCTAATGATATGGACGGCGCAGCCGTAATGTTGCGGGCCCATATCCACGAAAGCCAGGCAAAGAGCCGGGAAGTAACCTTGGCCCAACTGCAAATGCGCCGGCGGGAGCGGGCCTTGGGGACCGATGCCGGTTCAGACTCTGCAACGCCTGGCACGCTTCCTGCTAATTAGCTTCCGACATTATCTAAACACCATGTGAGAGGAAGCGTAATGAGCGGATTTGGTGGTTTGAACAAGTCCCCGAACGGGGTGGTGATCGGTCTGGTGCAACTGCAATTACCCGATGTTGCCACTCCGGAACAACTGGCAGCCCAGACCCGCCGGGTATGTGAGCTGGTGGGGAAAGCCCGTCGGCAGTCTCCGGTGATGGATCTGGTGGTGTTCCCTGAGTACTGCCTGCATGGTCTTTCGATGAACATTGATCCCGCCATCATGTGTGATCGTGACGGCCCGGAGATGGATGCTTTTCGGGAAGCCTGCCGTGAGCACGACATCTGGGGCTGTTTCTCCATTATGGAGAGCAATCCCGGAGGGAACCCCTACAACACCGGTGTCATTATCGATAACACCGGCGAGGTGCAGTTGTTCTACCGCAAGCTTCATCCCTGGGTGCCGGTGGAACCGTGGGAACCGGGCAACCTGGGAATCCCGGTTTGCGATGGGCCCAATGGCAGCCGTCTGTCACTGGCCATCTGCCACGATGGTATGTTCCCGGAAGTGGCGCGAGAGTGCGCCTACAAAGGGGCGAACATCATGCTGCGGACCGCAGGATACACGCCACCCATCCGTCATGCCTGGAAGATCACTAACCAGGCGAACGCGTTCTGCAATCTTATGGTCACTGCCAACGTCTGTCTGGCCGGTACAGATGGTACTTTCAACTCCATGGGTGAGGGGATGGTGGTCAATTTCGATGGCGTGCCTATGGTGGAAGGCAGTGGCTTTGCAGACGAGATTATTACCGCGGAAGTGCGGCCAGATCTGGTGGACGAAGCCCGTATTCACTGGGGTGTCGAGAACAACATTTACCAGCTCGGCCATCGTGGGTATGTGGCGGTAAAGGGCGGTGCCGGAGATTGCCCGTATACCTTCATGCAGGACATGGTGCGGGGCGAATACCGGTTGCCATGGGATGATGATGTCAAAGTGGTGGACGGCAGGGACTTTGGTTTCGCCCCTCCTGAGCGCAAGTATGAGTCCGGTCAGGAGTAGCCTCTGATTTGATGATCTGGCGGGCCGGGAGTTACTCCCGGCTCTGCAGCCTCCGCACTATATCGACCGTGCTTGTCACCTCACCGAATTCGTAGGCAAAGGTGGTCAGGGCGACCTTCTGAACCTCGTCTGCAGTAACGGCCCCCCAGCCAAGATCGGGATAGGGCATGGCGGCGCTGGCATCGCTCAGCGCGATAACCTTGTATTCCCGGTGAACGGCGTCGCGAATGGTGGTGTCACAGCAAACATTGGTGACGGTGCCACAAACGATCAGGGTGTCCACATCCCTGGAACGTAGAATGGTGTCCAGGTCGGTTCCGTGAAAGCCGCTGTAGAAGAGTTTGTCCACCACCACATCTCCGGTCAGTGGCGCAAGCTGCCCGATAATCTCAACCATGGGGTTGTCACGCGCCAGAACCTCGTCGACATCCGGATACATATCGCTCATGCGCCCGGTGTCACTGCCGTCACCGCGAACGATGTGACGCAGATAGACAACGGGGACGCCGTTCTTTCGGCAAACGTCGGTCAGTTGCTGAATTCGTGGCGTGATTGCTGTTGTCGATGGAACGTAAAGATCGCCTTCGGGCTCACAGAAGACTCGCTGCATGTCTACCACAATGAGGGCGGTACGACTCGTGACGACCGGCCAGGCGTATCTGAGTTTCGGCATGTTCAGGCTTCCTGTTCGTGGCTCGGGCCCTGTTCGCGATGAATGGCGTAAGGTCCCCAGGCCTGCCGCACCGGCACCATCTCCACCCGATTGATATTGATGTGGTCGGGCAGGTTGGCGATGTGGGCGATCTGCTCGGCAATGTCTTCGGCCGACAACGGCACGGTTCCCTCGTAGACGGAGTTCGCTGCCGATTTGTTACCGCTGTTGCGAACCACCGAAAACTCGGTTTCGGCAATGCCCGGGGCCAGATCGGTGACCCGCACCCCGGTGCCCAGGAGGTCACAGCGCAGGTTGTAGGAGAACTGTTTGATAAACGCCTTGCTGGCGCCGTAGACATGACTGCCGGGATAGGGCCACTCACCGGCGGTGGAGCCGATATTGATGATGTTGGCTCCGGCGCCTGTTTCGATCAGCGTCGGCAGCAGCGCATGGGTCACATTAACCACCCCGGTGATGTTGGTGTTGATCATGGTGTGCAGGTCGGAAAGCTGAACATCCTGCATGGCAGCCGGTGCCAGTGCCAGGCCGGCATTGTTGACCAGGGTATGGATCTGGCGAAAACCTGAGGGCAGCGAGGCAATCGCCTGTGTCACCGCTTCGGCATCCTGGACATCCAGTTTCAGGGGATGCACCGGTGCCATGGATCCAAGTTTATCGGCCAATGCGTACAGGCGCTCTTCCCGGCGGCCGCAGATAACAATGGACCAACCGTCGGCGGCAAACCGTCGGGCCGTGGCGGCGCCAAAGCCGGAGGTTGCACCGGTGATAAACAGAGTCTTGCTCAATGTATTCTCCTGGTGATCAGTAGGGTATCTGTTCTGCGCCGGATCAGGTGCGCTCTTCCCGTATGAACGGTGTCCCCAGGGCACCGGGCTGACTGTTGCTGTCCCGCTTTGATGCTGCCACCCAGATCATGACGCCCAGGGTGATGGCGTAAGGCGCCATAAAGACAAAGTACTGCGAAAGCTTGATACCGGAAGCCGCCAGTTGGGGGATCAGAGCTTCGATACAGCCGAACAGGATCGCTCCGGCCAGGGCTTTCCAGGGGGACCAGCGAGCGAAAATGACCAGTGCGACGGCAATCCAACCCCGACCTGCGGTCATATTCGAAATCCAGAGTTTGGTGCTGAGAACCGCAATGAATGCGCCGGCAAGACCAATTAACGCGGCTCCGATCACGATCGCCGCCAGCCGGTAAGCCAGTACCGGAATACCGGCAGCGTCTGCTGCTTGCGGGTTCTCGCCAACGGCACGCATGCGCAGACCAGGGGTTGTGCGATTCAGGGCCCAGACGGAAACCAGGAAAATCACCGGTACCAGATAAACGACGGGATTCTGAATGAAGAACCGGCCGAGGTAGGGCAGCTCGGAGAGTGGCCAGAAGGCAATGGCTTCAAGTCCGGGGACAGGCTGGTTGGTCCAGCCCATCAGTGTTCCGGTCAGGGTGGTCAGGCCCTGGCAGAAGAACACCAGTACCAGACCCGAGATTACCTGGTTCATGCGCATGACCAGCACCATCAGTGCAAACAGCAGGGAAACCACGCTTGCGGCAATCATGGCCATGATCAGCGCCAGCGCGGTGTGCTCGAAGGTCAGGTAGGCGCCGATGCCGGCAACGGCCCCAACCAGCATCAGGCCCTCGGCGCCCAGCGCCAGAACACCGGATTTCTCGGTGATGATCAGTCCAAGGGCCGCGAGGGCAAAAGGAACGGCAAATTCAGGGATGTTACCCATCCAGCTCGTAATCAGGTCCATGATCAGTCTCCCCCCTGCACGCGGCGAATACGATGTCGAATAAAGAAATCTGAAGAGGCGACGCAGATCACCAGTACGGCCTGGATCAGTTGCACCATGGCAAACGGGATCTGGTAGAACACCTGAAGGCTTCTGCCGGCGACGAACAGGGTGGCAATCAGCAACGCGGCACAGGTGGCCGCAATGGGATTATTCCGGGCCAGAAACGCGATCAGAATGCCGGAAAAGCCATAGCCCACGTAGAAGGAATGGGTGAGGCGACCCTCCTGGCCCGCAGCGACCATAAGGCCAGCCAGCCCCGCCAGGGCTCCGGAAAAGAGCACCGCCATCAGGATGGTCCTGGCGACGGGGACCCCGACCGCACTGGCGACTTTGGGGCTCTTGTCCACGAATCGCAGATAAAGACCGGCACGGGAGATGTTGACGAACCAGAGTACGAGCAGGGCAATGCCAATGGCGATGGGAATCGACAGGCTGAGTCCATTGCCCAGCTCCGGCAGAAGCTCGAAGCTTTCATACTTCGGAGAGTAGGGGAACGCGTCTTTGGGGTCTTTCCAGGCGCCGTACATCAGGTGCAGCAGCACGTTGATCGCGATGTAGTTGAGCATCAGGGTCGAGACGATTTCATTGACCTGCAGCTTGAGCCGAAGCAGCACGGGGGCAACCGCCCACAGCAGCCCGCAGGCCATGGCGGCGGCGATCATCAGTGGCAGACGCATGCCCGGGGCGCCGATATCCCACATGGTAATCGCCGTGGCGCCGATGGCCCCGAAGATCATCTGGCCTTCCAGGCCCAGGTTCCAGAATTTTGCCCGGAACGCCAGGCAACCGGCCAGGCCCACCATGATCAGCGGTGAGGCTTGAAAGAGCACGGAGGTCAGGCTCTGGGTGTCGAACAGAGTGAGGATTACAAATTCGTTCAGCAGCTCGCCTGCAGGGACCCCTGCGACCACGAGAATGGTGCCGGAAATCAGCAGGCCCAGGATCATGGAGCCGGCCAGGATCAGTGCCTGCCAGTGCCAGGCCATCTGCTGGCGGACTTCCAGGGTATATCTGCGCTTGATCAACGGTCGTTGTAATGCAAATTCAGACATGGTTCACCATTGCTTGGCCAATGGCCTGACGATCGGCAGGCTGTGAAAACTCGGCCACGATACGTCCGGCGGACATGACGCCGATCCGGTCGGCCATGGCCATGACTTCGTCCAGATCCTCGCTGATCAGGAGCACCGCTGCACCATCATCCCGGGCCGCACGCAGACGTTCCCTCACGGCTTCGGTCGCTTTGACGTCGAGGCCCCGGCTGGGGCTGTGGGCAAGGACGAGCTTGGGGGGATGGCTGAACTCCCGGGCGATAACCAGCTTTTGTGCGTTGCCCCCGGACAGCAGTGCCGATTTCTGTTTCAGCGAACGAACGCCCTGGACATCGAACTGCCGAACGGCTTCTGCCGCGTCCGCTTCGATGGCCCGGGTTTTCAGATACCAGAACGGGCCGTATCGCCCGGAATGGATGTCACCCAGGGCAAAGTTGTCGGCGATGGAGAGCGGGCCGGCAAGCGCAGAACCATAACGGTCCGCAGGAATGGCGGCGACACCGATGGCGCGGCGACGGGCGGCATCTAAGTCGGCCAGATCACCCTCGCCGATCAGCTCCATGGTGCCTTCGACATTCTCTGGAATGCCCATCAGGGCGTTCGCCAGTTCGCTCTGGCCATTGCCGCCGACGCCGGCAATGCCGTAAATCTCGCCCTTGTTCAGGGTCAGGTCCAGACCATTCAGGGCCCGGTGGCCACCGGTGCTGGAAAGACCTTTGACCTTCAGATAGGGCGCCCCGGGTGTATGTTCTGCTCGCGAGACACTCTGTTCCGGCGCCGATTCGCCCACGGTCAGACGCACCAGTTCGTCCACGGATACCGAATCGGGTTTCAGGCTTTCGATGGTCCGCCCCGAACGCATGATGGTGACCTGATCGGCATAGCGCAGCACGTCATTCATCTTGTGAGTCACGAGGATGACAGCAGCGCCCTCGCGGGCAAATCCCTGCACGGTAGTGAGCAGGCGTTCGGCTTCTTCCTCGGTAAGCACTGCGGTAGGCTCGTCCAGAATCAGTATCTTGGCGCCGGCCAGCAGAACTTTGAGAATTTCCACGCGCTGCTGTTCAGCGATGGAAAGTTGATCAATGCGGGCGTCGGGATCAATCCCGAATCCGATGCGGTCCGCCATGGCGCGGATGTCGTCAGACACCCGGCGCAGGCGTTCCCGGTAAAGTCCGCTGGTCTGGAGATGGCTCAGGTTCAGCAGGATATTCTCGGCAACCGTGAAGGGCGTCACCAGCTTGAAATGCTGGTGAACCATTCCGATGCCGAGTTTCGCCGCTTCTTTCGGGCCTTTGAGTTTTACCGGGTTGTCATCAATGAACAGCGATCCGCCTTCGGGGCCATAGAGGCCGGCCACGATGTTCATCAGGGACGACTTTCCGGCTCCGTTTTCGCCCAGCAGGGCATGAACTTCGCCCCACCTGGCGGTGAAGTCAGCGTCGGACAGGGCCTTGAAACCGTCGAAGGTCTTGCTGACGCTGCTCAGCTGGATCGCGTTCTGTTTACTCATTGCTGTGTTATCACTCCGTCGACAAACCAGTCCATCTGCCAGAGAGCGCCGTCGGATACGACTTCGCCTTCGGCCGCGCGAACCGTGCCGTTCTGGTCTGTCAGCGGGCCGGCATAAACCTGCAGTTCGCCTTTCATCAGCTTCTCGCGGGCCGCCATGATCTTGGCTTCTTCCTCCTCATCAATGTTGGGGCCACAGCAGGCGATGTCGGTGCCGCCTTCTTTCATGGACAGCAGCGCACCATGGGGGGCTGGTACCCAGTTGCCGGCGATGATTTTCTCCAGCTCGGTTTTCAGGAAGCGGTCCCAGACCCAGACCGACGAGCAAACCGTGGCCTTCGGTGCGAACTCGCGGAAATCACGATGGTGCCCTGTGCCGTAGACGCCGTTCTCCTGGGCGACCAGTTGCGGTGTCGGGGTATCGACGTGCTGGCCGATGACATCGGCACCCTGATCGATCAGGGCTTTGGTTGCAGAGCGCTCTTTGGTGGGATCGTTCCAGGCGCCGGTATAGACCACGGTAACGGTCGCGTCCGGGTTCATTTCCCGGGCACCCATGGCATAGGCGTTGATCGTCCAGTTCACGACGCCGAACGGGTTGGCGGCGACGAAGCCGAGCTTGCCGGATTCAGACGCCGCGCCGGCTGCCATGCCGCAAAGGTACTGGCTTTCGTAGGTTCGGCCATAGTACGACAGCAGGTTGGGACCGTTGGTGGTGCCGGAACCGTTCAGGAAGGCGACGTCCGGATAGTCTTCGGACAGCGACTTGAAGGTATCGGAGTAACCGAATGCCGTACCGATAATGATGTTGGCGCCACGCTTGATAAAGCGCTCGACGGCCGGACGGATGGCGGAAGCAGATTCCGGAACGCTTTCCACGTACTGGATCTTGATATCCAGTTCCTCTTCCAGGCGCTGGCGGGCTTCATCAAACGCCTGGGTCCAGCCGCCATCATTGGTCGGAGAGATATAGAGCATGGCGATCTTTGGTTCGTCTTTGAGGGTGAGGCCCTCAGCGTGAGCGGTGTTCAACAGGCCCAGGTAACCGGCCAGTGCAAAGCAGGCACTGAGTATGAGTTTTTTCATCTTGGTACTTCCTTTGGTTGGGAAAGGCGGTTTTACATCATGTGATTGATTCGGAAGACGTTGCCTTCAGGGTCCAGCAGTACAGCCTGGTACCAGTTGTAATAGGTGGTGTAGGGCTCTTTGATGAGCGTTGCACCGGAGGCAAGGGCTTGGGGCACGTACTCGTCCACCTCTTCCTTGCTGTCCACATCGATGTTCAGCAGGAACTTGCACCCTTTGGTGTCCGAGTAGTCATTGAGTTTGAGCAGTTCGTAGGCGTCCAGCGCGTTGAAACCGATGCAGGAGCGCCCGGTATCCAGGCCGCGGAAGATGGGGGAGCGGATCTCAGGGATTTCCTTGAATCCGAACAGATCCCGGTAGAAAACGCTCAGGGCTTCTATATCTCTGGCGAAAACATTGACGTAAGAGAGCGTGCCCATTTCAAGCCACCTCCTGAGTGCCACCAAAGGTGGTCTGTTTGACGAATTTCGACTTCAGGTGATCGCCAGAGCTGACCGCCGGGTATTTGCCTTTGCCATCTTCGTCCAGACAGCTGGGTAGGCATTCGATCATGGCGTCGTAGTTTGGCTGGTGGAAAAAGACGATGGACTGGCGTGGTTCGGTGGCCTCGGCGTCCATCGGCGGATTGACGACACGGTGCAGGGTTGAGATCCACTGGTCATTGGTCCAACGCATCATGAGGTCACCAATATTGACCGCAAAACTGTCTTCAACGTAAGGCACGCTGACCCAGTCCCCGTTCTGGTTGCAT
>NZ_DDOI01000058.1:33166-40542 GCF_002341575.1 Marinobacter sp. UBA2498
TCCCCGTTCTGGTTGCAGACCTGCAAACCACCCGGTGACTTGTCGGGTTTGACAATAGTCAGGCTGCCATAGTCAGTGTGAGCGCCTGCGCGCATCTGCCCCTCTTCAATGTTGGTTCCCATGTTGGGGTAGCTGAGGGTCCGCAGCATGCTGATTTCTTTGTCGATCTTGTCGTCGAAGAAATGCTCGTCCAGTTTAAGGGCCAGGGCGAAGATGCGCATGAGCGAGCGGGCCAGATGGCTCATGGCACCAAAATATTCAACATAAGCTTCTCGAAAGCCGGGAATGTTTTCAGGCCATACGTTGTGGGCGAAATGAGACCCCGCGTCTGCCCCAAGATGGTAATTGTCGTCTGGAACGCCGCTGGGGCCGATCGAGAAGGATTCTTTCAGATCACCTGGGGCGGCTTCATCCATCGAATAGGACAGGCTTTCCTCTGCGACTGCGCTGTAACCGCGAACCATGTCAGGTCGGGGACGATCCACTTTTCGTTTCTCGGCCATTGGCAGGTTGAAAAACTCGCGACTCAATGAATAGACGCGATCCACCAATTCCGCGGGGATTCCGTGGTTGGTAATGACGAGGAAACCAATATCCTTACAGGCCCTGTCGACCTCCTTTGCCACCTGAGCCTTGCCTTCGGGAGTACCTTCGAAGTAAGGGGCAAGGTCGATCGTTGGTACATGTTGCAACTGCATGGCACAACCTCCATCAATTCAGTTTTGCGAGAAAGGCCCGGGTAAGAAAAGCAAAGGAGTCGTTCTCGCTCGCTGATTGACTTAGCAGCAAGCGTGCCATTTTTCGATTTTGTTAAAAAACAACTATTTAGCGGATTCTGAAAAAATGATATGGATCAAATGGTCTAAATTAGAGCGCATGGTTCTAGTTTGAGCCCAAATTAGGGGCAGGAGAGATGCGGGGGGAGAGCTCCGCTGCGTTCAGCGGGGGCGGATTCCGTCAAGGATGATCGTTTCGAGACTGCTGAGGGTTTCCTGGAAGAAGTCCGGGTCTTCCAGAGTTTTCCCTGCCACAGCTTCTACCTGCACGCGAAAGTCGGCGTAGTGCTGAGTGGTCGCCCACAATGAAAAAACCAGATGGTATGGCTCTACGGGCGCCAGCTTGCCCTGATCAATCCAGGTCTGGATAACCTCGATTTTGTTCTCTACCAGATCGTGCAGTGGTTGCTGCAGTTCGGTCAGCATCAACGGCGCGCCCTGCATGACTTCCATGCAGAACAGTCGGGATTCAGCGGGATGGTCCCGGGAAAACTCCAGTTTGACCCGAATATAATCCCGTATGGCTTCTACAGGGTCCTGCTCGACCGTGAATGCCCGGAGCGGTTTGAGCCACAAATCCAGCAGCTCCCGCAGCACGTTGACGTAAAGTTCTTCTTTATTGCTGAAGTAATAGAAGAGGTTGGTCTTGGAGACATCGGCCTGAAGGGCAATCTGGTCGATGCTGGCACCGTGCAGCCCGTATTGGGAAAAGGTGCTGAGCGCGGCGTCAAGAATGGTTGCCCGTTTCTTTTCACTGTTACGCAGCCGCCTGTTGAGCGACGCAGCGGAAGGAACCCGTTGTGGTTTCCGTTTGCTCTGGCTGGCTGTTTTCTCGCCCTTTCTGGTGACGCTCACATATCTCTCCGCTGGATTGACTGCAGGCACATTCTAGCACCGGATTTCTCCTTGAATAGGCCTTTTAGCCGCCATGAACGGTATCGCCCCAAAAATGCCCGCCGTGCACAAACCGAGTGCTCTATTTCAGACCAAATGGTCTGTAATAGTTGTCATGAAAATCATAGAAAATTGATTTAAAACAATAAAAGCCATTCTGGCCGGTATTGTGCGTTGGTGTCAGGGAACGTGAGTCAACGATGGTGGCCTCTGGTTTGCGCCACCCGACCGGAAACATCAAGGAGAACCCCATGAGTGAGCAGATGAATATCGGCGTCTTCATTCCCATCGGCAACAACGGCTGGCTGATCTCAAAAAACGCCCCCCAATACATGCCGACCTTCGAGTTGAACAAGCAGATTACCCAGAAAGCAGAAAGCTATGGTTTCGACTTCGCACTGTCGATGATCAAGCTGCGTGGTTTTGGTGGTGAAACGGAATTCTGGGAGCACAACCTGGAGTCCTTCACGCTGATGGCGGGTCTTGCTGCTGTCACCAGTAAAATCCAGCTATTCGCCACTGCGGCAACCCTGACCATGCCGCCGGCCATCGTTGCACGGATGGCATCCACCATCGATTCCATCTCCAATGGTCGCTTTGGAGTCAACCTGGTGACCGGCTGGCAGAAGCCGGAATACTCCCAGATGGGGCTATGGCCGGGCGATGAATTCTTTGGCTCCCGGTACGAGTATCTTGGTGAGTATGCCCAGGTGTTGCGGGATCTCTGGGCGACCGGCCACAGTGATTTCAAGGGTGAGCACTTCCAGATGGATGACTGCCGGGTGAGCCCCGTGCCGCAAGCCGACATGAAGGTTATCTGTGCCGGGCAGAGTGAGGCCGGCATGGCGTTCACCGCCAAGTATGCCGATTACAACTTCTGCTTCGGCAAAGGCGTAAACACACCGACTGCCTTCGCACCCACCGTGGAACGCCTCGTGAAGGCTACCGAGGAAGCCAAGCGAGACGTCAGTTCCGTGGCTCTGTTCATGGTGATTGCCGACAAAACCGATGAAGCGGCCCGGGCAAAATGGGAGTCCTACAAGGACGGTGTTGATGAAGAAGCCGTGGCCTGGCTCGGTGAGCAGGGTGCAGCAGACAAAAAGTCCAAATCGGACACCAACATCCGTCAGATGGCCGACCCGACGTCCGCAGTGAACATCAATATGGGCACTCTGGTGGGTTCCTACGAGAACGTCGCACGCATGCTGGATGAAGTGGGTACGGTCGAGGGTGTCAGTGGGGTGATGCTGACCTTTGACGATTTCGTTCAGGGCATTGAGGACTTCGGCAAGTACATTCAGCCGCTGATGAAAACCCGGGTACACATTAACCAGGAACTGGAGCAGGCGGTATGAGCATCGCAACGGAGCAATCGGGTTACGCCCTGAATACGGGTGCTGAACCGGTTCTGGAACTGCCAGGAAAACCTGAGCCCCTGAATGTCCGGGCCAGTGAGTCGGCGCTGGTGGTGGTTGATATGCAAAACGCCTATTCCACGATCGGCGGTTACCTGGATCGGGCAGGATTTGATGTCTCCACGACCGGTCCGGTCATCCAGCAGATCAAGAAAGCGATCACCGTGGCCCGGGCGGCGGGCATTCCGGTCATTTTTTTCCAGAACGGCTGGGATCCCGAATACGTGGAAGCAGGTGGCCCCGGTTCTCCGAACTGGTACAAATCCAATGCCCTGAAAACCATGCGCAAGGATCCGGAGCTTAATGGCAGCCTTCTTGCCAAGGGTACCTGGGACTATGACCTGGTGGACGAGCTCCAGCCTCAGCCAGGCGATATTGTTATTCCCAAACCCCGTTACAGCGGTTTCTTCAACACCTCGTTTGATAGCGTCTTGCGCAGCCGAGGCATTCGCAACCTGATTTTTACCGGGATCGCGACCAACGTCTGCGTTGAATCGACCCTGCGAGACGGTTTTTTCCTGGAGTACTTCGGTGTGGTGCTGGGGGATGCCACGCACCAGGCCGGCCCGGAGTTCATTCAACAGGCGGCGCTTTACAACATTGAAACGTTCTTCGGATGGGTGTCCACCACCGAAAATTTCTGCCAGACCTTCGGCGGTGCCAAAGGCGAGGCGGCAACGACTCTAACTGAAACCACCACTGCATAAACGACGGAGATACACCATGCCAAAAACTTCCATTATTCCCGAAGGTTCAGGAAAACCACTGGCCCCTTACGTCCCCGGCTCCATGGCCGACGGCGTTGTGTACGTTTCCGGGACCCTGCCGTTCGACAAGGACACCAACGTGGTTCATGTCGGCGATGCAGAAGCCCAGACCCGTCACGTTCTGGAGATTATCAAGAGCGTGGTTGAGGAAGCTGGCGGAACCATGGCCGACGTTACTTTCAACATGATCATGGTTACCGACTGGGCCAACTACGCAGCGGTAAACAAGGTGTATGCGGAGTACTTCCCGGGAGAGAAGCCGGCCCGCTACTGCATTCAATGCGGTCTGGTTAAGCCGGATGCTCTGGTTGAAATCGCCAGTATTGCGCACGTAGGTAAATGATGACTGGCGCCGCAAGCCCACTCTACTGGGAAAGCCATGGCCCGGCCGACGGTGAGACCGTCGTGCTGAGTGCCGGGCTTGGCGGGTCCGGAAATTACTGGGCCCCCCAGTTGCCAGCTCTGACCAATCGTTACCGGGTGTTGGTCTATGACCACTTCGGCACCGGCCGCAGCCGGGGCGACGTCCCGGAATTCTATACGGTTGAAGCTATGGCCGCAGAACTGGGCGAACTGCTGGAAGAGCAGGCTGCCGAGCCTGTGCATTTCATTGGCCATGCCCTGGGCGGGCTGATCGGTCTGGAACTGGCCCGGCGTTCTCCGGAGCTGGTGGCCAGCCTACTGTTGATCAACGCCTGGTCAGAACCCAATGCGCATTCCCGCCGCTGCTTTTCGGTGCGCCGGAAGTTGCTGCTGCATTCCGGCCCCGAGGCCTATCTGGAAGCCCAGCCTCTGTTCCTGTTTCCACCCGTATGGATAGCAGCTAACAGTGAGTGGCTGGAGCAGGAGTCGACCCATATGCTGGCCAGTTTCCCGTCCCAGGCGAACGTTTTACGACGCATGGCAGCGCTTCAGGCCTGGCAGCCGGCTCCGCAGGAACTTGCTGAGGTGCATGCGGAGACGCTTGTGCTTGCGACTCGTGACGATGCATTGGTGCCCTGGACCTGTTCCCAGAAGCTGGCAGGCCGTCTGCCCAATTCTGGCATTCGGCTTCTGCCGGAGGGTGGCCATGCCGTCAACGTCACAGAGGTCGAACGGTTCAACGAACTGATGCTGGACCACCTCCGAAAACATCGTCTGCCCGCAGAGGCGTTAACCACTGAGGAGGCCCTATGAGCCAACAACTTGATGAAACGGCCCTCGGCCACCTGTTTACCGAGGCCCGCACCCACAACGGCTGGATGGAGAAGGCGATCCCGGATGACACGCTTCGGGCGTTGTATGACCTGGTAAAAATGGCTCCGACGTCAGCCAACTGCAGCCCGGCCCGGTTCGTGTTTGTTCGAACTGCTGACGGTAAGCAGAAACTGTCGCCTTGCCTGTCCAGCGGTAATCTAGATAAAACTATGAACGCCCCGGTCACCGTGATCGTGGCTCATGATGAAGAGTTCTACGAGCAACTGCCGGAGCTGTTTCCCCATGGCGATGCCCGTAGCTGGTTTACCAGCAGCCCGGAAATGGCTTACGAAACCGCGTTTCGCAACAGTTCGATGCAGGCCGCCTACCTGATAATGGCGGCCCGATCGCTGGGCCTAGATACCGGGCCGATGTCCGGCTTTGATCCCGGAAAGGTCAATGAGGCGTTCTTCGCCGGAACCACCTGGAAAGTCAATCTTCTGATCAACCTTGGCTACGGCAACCCGGAAAAGTTGTATGGCCGTTTGCCCCGTCTGGAATTCGACAACGCCTGCCGATTGGCGTAAGGAGAGAGTTATGAAACCTCAACCGCAACTTCGTGAGGTGCTTGCCATGCCGCCGCTCGTGGATAAGCAGTCGTTCCGCAACGCCATGTCGACCCTGGCTGCAGCGGTCAGTGTTGTTACCACCGATGGTCCTGGTGGCCGCGCTGGCTTCACCGCCACGGCGGTCTGCAGCGTTTGTGACGAGCCGCCCACCTTGTTGGTGTGCCTGAACCGTGGCGCTTCGGTGTACGACGCTTTCCAGCAGAATGACAGTGTCTGCGTCAACACGCTGGCGGATCATCAGTCCGACTTATCGAACCTGTTCGGCAGTAAAACGACCATGGACCAGCGCTTTGCCGGTGCGCAGTGGAGCACGGCAGTGACCGGTGCACCGGTCCTGGAAGACGCGCTGGTAAGCTTCGACTGTACCGTGAGCAAACGGGTGAGCGTGGGTACTCACGATATTCTGTTCTGCGCGGTCGCGAATGTTCGCCAACAGGATGAGGTTGGTGGCCTGGTCTACTTTGATCGGGGCTACCATTGCCTGAAAGGCAAGTGACGCGGCCCGATTGCTGTCCGGCGAACGGCTGACCGGACAGCATGGAGGGTCAGCTCATAAGTTGTTCCGCCATCCTGTTCTGTTCCTCAATGATGTGAGGCTGGGAGCGGGTCAGCAGATGGCCTTCCTCAATCACCACGCGACCGTTGATGATGCTCCAGTTGACCCGGGGTGGGGTACAAAACACCAGGGAGGCCAGTGGATCGCTCTGGCCTCCCGCCATGGCAATATCATCGGTACGGAAGGCCACGATGTCCGCGCAGTAGCCCGGTTGGATCCGCCCCAGAACATCACCGCGGCCGAGAACTTCCGCGCCACCGCGGGTAGCGACCCGCAACGCTTCCCGCGCGGTCATGGCGCCGGGTTCCTGATCCCTCACCCGGGCTGACAGCATGGCCAAGCGCGCCTCGTCCAGCAGATTGCCACTATCATTTGAGGCGCTGCCATCCACGCCGAGTCCCACCTTCACGCCGGCGTCGAGCATTTTCCGGACAGGCGCAATGCCTGAGGCAAGGCGCATGTTCGAGCAGGGGCAATGAGCGACGCCCGTGCCTGTTCGGGCGAACAGTGCAATGCCGGGTTCATCCAGATGAACACAGTGGGCATGCCAGACATCTTCCCCGACCCAGCCCACGTCTTCCGTAAATTCTGTGGGCGTCATGCCATAGCGTTCCTGACTGAAGGCGAGATCCTTCCAGTTTTCCGCGGTGTGAGTGTGTAATCCCACCTTCAATGACCGAGCCATGGTGGCTGCTTCGCGCATCAGATCAGTCGTTACAGTAAAGGGTGAGCAGGGTGCCAGTGCTACCCGGGTCATGGCATCCGGGCGGTGATCATGGTGCGCTTCCACGACCCTCAACATGTCCCGGAGGATGGCACTTTCGTCCTGTTCCACCAGTTCATCCGGTGGTAGCCCGCCCTTGCTCTGGCCCAGGCTCATGGCGCCGCGGGCGCCATGGAAACGGATACCCATTTCTGCGGCCGCCTGGAAGCTATCGTCCAGCGTGATGCCGTTGACATGCAGGTAGGCGTGGTCGGCGGCTGTGGTGCATCCCGAGAGCATCAGCTCTGCCATGGCAGTCCGGCTGGCGGCCCGTTGCATCGCCGGGGTGATGTTTTGCCAGACCGGGAACAGGGCGCTCAGCCAGTCGAACAACTCGCCATTCTGGGCTGCGGGTAGCGCCCGGGTCAGGGACTGGAACATGTGGTGATGGGTATTGATC
>NZ_DDOI01000058.1:40584-59327 GCF_002341575.1 Marinobacter sp. UBA2498
TGATCAGGCCGGGGATCACCACGTGGCCCTTCAGGTCTATGGTGCGGTCTGCGGAGTCGGGGCAGTCGGCGGTCGGACCAACCGCTTCAACACGGTTATTGCGGACCAGAATGTACCCATTTTCGATCTCTCTGTTGTCATCGTCCATGGTGGCGATGACCTGGGCATTCTTCAGTAACAGGGTGTCTGTCATTGCTGGAATCTTCTTGCTGGTAAAGGGTGCTGAAGGTCATGCAAGAGTAATGCCTTGCTCACCGCGGTAAAAGCCTGACTTTATGGTCAATAAAGTAGCAGGGCGCACTTAATTGATGCAGTGGATAGGGTTAATTACCTCTATAAGGGTGAGTTAAGGGCTTTTTTTATGGCACGTCAGTTGCAAATAACCTGACCAATTGGATAACTAAATCAGAAGTTCTGCAGGAGAAAGCATGCCGGATGAGAGCCAGGAAATACCCGTCATCGATTTCGGGCCGTTTTGGAGCGGGACCAGAGCAGAGCGCCAGGTGGTGGCGGAACAGATGCGCCGGGCCAGTCAGGACTGGGGGTTCTTTTACCTGTCTGGCTGCGGGATGCCAACGGAGCAGCTGGAAGCGGCATTCTCCGGTGCCAAGGCGTTTTTTGACCTGCCACTGGAGGAGAAACAAGGGGTTGCCTGGTTCAGCCCGGAGAGTAATCGAGGTTATGTGGGCATTAAACGGGAGAAGCTTGATCCCGCCCGTCCGGGTGACTTGAAAGAGGCGTTCAACCTGGCGCCGGAACGGCCGGGTCTGGACAGCCACAAGAATCTCTGGCCCAAGGGTCATCCCCTTTTCAAGAGCGTCATGACAAGGTTCCTCGGGGAATGCATTCATACCGCTGATCGGGTTCTGGAAGCCTTCGCCCTGGCGTTGGATCAACCCGAGGATTTTTTCAAGGATGCCCACAACGAACACGACCATACCCTGCGGCTGTTGCATTACCCGCCACTGCCTGCAGGATTTGAGCCGGAAAACGGTGAAAGCCGCGCCGGAGCTCATACCGACTACGGCAGCATAACCCTGTTATTCCAGGATGATGTTGGCGGTCTTGAGGTCTGTACCCGTTCGGGAGATTGGATCCGTGCGACGCCGATACCCGGCACCGTCGTGGTCAATACCGGTGACCTGATGCACCGTTGGACCAACCATGTCTTCTGCTCTACACCGCATCGGGTCAATGTGGCTCCAGAGCACCGTTCTCGGGACCGTTACTCCATTGCCTTTTTCTGTCACCCCAACAAGACGTCGGAAATAGCCTGCATCGAGAGTTGTGCCACGGCCGGCAATCCCCCGATCTATGCACCCATCTCGGCAGGGCAGCACCTGAATGAAAAGCTCACCAACACCTACGGGGCCCAGGCCCAAAACTGAGGAGTTACCATGAAACAACTGAAAACCCTTGCGGCCGGCCTCACCCTGTCGCTCAGCGCTGCTGCCGGCTTTGTTCAGGCAGAGGAACTGACCGCGGTCACTGTCGCCACAACCTGGTACGCCCAGGCTGAGCACGGCGGCATTTACGCTGCTAAAGCGATGGGAATTTATGAGGAGCACGGGCTGGATGTCACCATCAAGATGGGTGGCCCCCAGGTGAACAATGTCCAGTTGCTCATGGGCGGCTCGGTGGACTTCATCATGGGCTACGCTCTGCAGTCGTTCAACGCCGTCAACCAGGGAATCCCGCTGGTGACGGTTGCGGCGTTCTTTCAGAAAGATCCTCAGTCGCTAGTGGTCCACGAAGGTGTTGGCAATGACTCTCTGGAAGCGATGAAAGGCAAGCCGATGCGCGTCCCGACCGCCGGACGCGTCGCCTACTGGCCGTGGCTGAAAACCGAATATGGTTACACCGATGACCAGTTGCAGGCCTACGACTACAGCTTCGCACCGTTCATCCAGAATGAGCAGACGATTCAGCAGGGCTATGTAACCAATGACGGCTTTTTCCTGGATCAGGCTGGCGTTCAGGGCAAGAGCCTGTTGCTCGCCAACTACGGATGGGAAGCCTATTCAGCAACGCTGGATACGACGGCTGAAATGATCGAAGAGAATCCGGAAATTGCGCAGAAGATGGTTGCCGCGACCGCAGAGGGCTGGAAAGCCTATTTCGAGAATCCGGAGCCTGCAAATGCGTTGATCAAGGAAGACAATCCCGAAATGCAGGATGCATTGCTGGCCTATAGCCATGCGAAAATGCAGGAGGAAGGTATTCTTTTGTCCGGCGCTGCAGAGGGCGGTCGTTACGGGATGATGACCCGTGAGCGCTGGCAGGCTTTCTTTGAGGATATGGTTGAAGCAGGCACACTGCCAGATGATCTGGACTGGGAAAAGGCTTTTAATCTTTCCTATGTTCAGGCGGTTTACGCCGACTGAACCGGGTATTCGATCCCTTGAACCAAAAGGACGACCGTATAGGCCGTCCTTTTTTTACATCTGGCTGGCGGCGAATTCTGCTAACGCATCGGCAACGGGGCCGGGAGCGGCGACCTGGGGCACGTGACCGGTGTCCAACGAAACGACCGTGGTGCCCGGGACCAGCTGCTGCATTCGCCGTTGCACCGGCAAAATGACAGAGCGGTCTTGCTTCGCCTCGATGTAAAGCCTCGGTAGCTTGCCAAAACGGGCTTCGGTCCAATGGGGGACCAGTGCCCGACTGCGCTCGGCCTGGGATGTGAAGCGGGGTATGGCCTTGGCAGCGATGGAGTCGCTGACGTCCTGCAGGAATATCTGGCGTATGGCGTCTGCCGGCACCCTGGAAACCCGTCCGCCGTCCTCCCAGGTCAGAAACGGTCCGATTCCGGAGGCCTCCGGATGCTGCGCAAGCATGTCTCTGACGATTTCGCCAAAACCTGTTCCGGAAGGCAGCATCATGCCCGCCAGGAAGGCAACACCAACGACACGCTCGGAGATGGCTTCCGCCAATTGGGTGGCGACGGCGCCGCCACCGGAATGTCCCACGAGAAGCAGAGGACCTTCGACCTGCTGAAGCATTTCTTCCAGTTCGGCAACACACTGGTCAAGGGATGCCTCTGCCGGGTTGCCGAGGCGCTTTCCGCATCCAGGGAGGTCGGGCGCCATGACCCTGAAGCCCTGGTCTTCGAGGTAAGGCGTGATGGCTTCCCATACCCAGCCTCCGGCCCAAGCGCCATGGATCAGAACGGCGGTCATTATGGACTCAGGCATAGGTCCTCCGGTACATCTCCATCAGGTGGGCCTCTACCGTTGTTGGTGGGTAATGGGGTTGTTCACCCTCGGAAAGGCATGTGGGCAGGCAGGTCACGGTGTGGTCTAGGTTGCCGCTGAAGAAAAACGGTACGGAGAATCGTTCTTTGCCTGACGAATTGACCACCCGGTGTAGCGTGGATCGGTAACGATCATTGGTCCAGCGGGCGATCATGTCGCCCAGGTTGACCACAAATGTGCCGGGTATGGGGTTTGCTTCAATCCATCGTTCACTGCGGGCATCCCACACCTGAAGCCCGGGGTTGTCGTCCAGCAGCAGGACGGTGACGCCGCCAAAATCTGTGTGGGCCCCGCAACCTTTCTCACCTGGGGCCGGGTTGGCGGGTTGAGGTGGGTAGTGCAGCAGCCTCAGTGTGGATAACGGTTGATGGCAGAACTCCTCGAAGAAACCGGGTTTCAGATTCAGTGATAGCGCCAGAGCCTCCATGATGCGCGCGCCAAGCGAGTTCATGACGTTGAAGTATTCCGTCATGGTGTCCCGGAAACTGGGCAGTGTTTCAGGCCATTGGTTCGCGCCCTGATTGAATCGGCCCGCCTGAACGCGAGGATCCGCGTCGTCCAGTTCTTCGCCTATGTAAAAACCTTCTTTCAAGTCTGGGGGCGTGCCAGGCTCAAGAGTCTGCCCTTTCATCGGTTCATAGCCCCGATTCGCCCGGGAGTTAGCCTTATGGATCGCCTGCTTCTGCTCCTCAGGCAGGTTGAAGAGCGCCTGTGACTCCCGGAAAACCTGGTTGATCAGCGCCTGGGGGATGCCATGGTCGCGTATATAGAAGAACCCTGTATGGAGGCAGGCTTCGGCCAGCGAGAGCGCAAGCGCCTCCCTTTGTTGCTCGGTTCCACCCAGTAACGTCAGGTCAATGATGGGTAGTGGACCGTCTGTTTTATTCGTGGTGTTCATGGTTTGACTCCGGGTTTCAGCTCTAAATCTGTCTACTTGGTCAGTAATTCATAAAGCGTGCCAGGCAGGAAATATCGGTGATCGAGGGGATCGCGAGAAATACTAAGGCTTTCGGGATTTCAGACATGATGCGCGGATGTCTGGGGTGGCTTCATCTCAGGGCGTTTCACCATTTGCTGCACCAGATTCGCGCGCGGAAAGGCCCTGGTCATAGCCCGTTTCGCTTTTCCTGGAGAGTAATCTGGGTGGCGTACCGTTGCGCGGTATGGAGCCGAAAATCAGAGTGTTTTCAGTGGTAAAGGTGGAATTCATTTCAATTTATACGGTCGCAGATTTTTTCTGGCCTGTCATTTGCAGATCATTAATAAAACCTGACCGAATGATCAATAAAGCTCCAAACGATAACCATGAAGGGGAATGCTCATGCACAAAGGTTTCACACGCTCGATTCTGATCGCGGCCTCGCTGGCTGGCGGATTGATGGCACAGGCAGCCTTGGCGGCTGATAAAGTCGTCTACCAGCTGGATTGGCTGCCAGGGGGGGACAAGTCTCCCGTTTACGTTGGTGTACAGGAGGGTTTCTTTGAAGCAGAAGGCCTGGAAGTCAAAATCGCCAGTGGTCGGGGTTCCACCGACGCTATCACCAAGATTGCCACCGGCCAGGCCGACATCGGCAGCGCGGATATTGGCGCTCTGATGGCCGCCAAGGCTCAGGACAATTCCCTGCCGGTTAAAGCCGTCTACAGCATTTTCAACCAGGCGCCTCACGCGTTCTTTACTCTTAAGAGCAGCGGCATCAGTGAGATGACGGATATGGATGGCAAGAAAGTCGCAACGTCGCCATTCACGTCGTCCAATGCCTTCCTGCCGCTGGTGCTGAAAGAAAACGGCATGGCGGAAGACGCAGTTAATCTGACCAAGGCCGACCCGGGAGCTCTTGGGCCCATGCTGATGAACGGCGGAACGGATGCGATTATCGCTTGGGTCACGAATATTGCCCTGTTTGCAGACCAGGCCAAGGCGACCGGTAATGAGTTGGTAGTGCTGCCTTGGTCGGATGCAGGCCTGGAGCTTTACTCCGCTTCGGTGGTAGCCAGTGAGACCTTCCTGAGCGAACGCCCGGATGTGGCCAAGCGCTTCCTGCGGGCCTTCGACAAGTCGCTCAAGTTCACCAGCGAGCATCCGCGCAAGGCTGCAGAAGCTCTGAATACCATGGTGCCGGAAGTGGATGTGGACGTAGCGACCGGCCAGATTGGCGACACCATGGAGCTGATCATGAATGACGTCAGCGACCGTGATGGCCTGGGTGCCCTCACCGAGAAACGTGTGGCACTGACCTGGGATTGGGTGGCGCAGGCCGAAAAGCTGGCAGGTGACGCTCTGGATCCGGAAGTCATCATCGACCGGACCCTGTTTGAGGCGTTGTAAGCGTGACCGAGCCTGCGACTAATCGTTCGTTTGTGCGACTCTCCGGAGTCGGGCACCGCTTCGATCCGAACCCGGCGATCCCGCCTGCGGTCACCGGTATCGACCTGGACATCCGTCGCCACGAATTCGTGGCGGTGGTAGGGCCTTCCGGCTGCGGAAAGTCTACCTTGCTGCGGATGATTGCCGGGCTGCTGACCCCCAGTGAGGGTGAGGTATCGGTATTTGGCAAGCAGGTCTCCGGACCCCGGGACGACGTCGGTATCGTGTTTCAGAAACCAACGCTGCTGCCCTGGCTGACCGTTCGCAAGAACGTGCTTTTCCCGCTCAAGCACAAGTTCGGCCGCTATGGTCGAGACGATGAGAAGCGTGCTGACGAGCTGTTGGCCATGGCGGGTCTGGAAAGTTTTGCTAACAAAATGCCGGACGAGCTGTCCGGCGGCATGCAGCAGCGGGTCGGCATTGTCCGCGCGTTGTTGTTGAACCCGGATATCCTTCTAATGGACGAGCCTTTCTCGGCCCTTGATGCGATGACCCGGGAACAGATCGGATTCGACTTGCTGAAGATCTGGCAAGAAAACCCCAAGACCGTACTGTTCATTACCCATTCCATTGCCGAAGCCGTGCTGCTGGCAGATCGGGTGCTGGTCATGAGCAAGCGGCCCGGTACCGTGCTGGAGATGGTGGATGTAGATCTGCCCCGGCCACGCACTACCCATACTATATCCGACCCCAGGTTCGGCCAGTTGACTGAGCGTCTGAGGAAGCATATCTATGAGCCTGAAGCTTGAAGGTAGAGCAGGTCGCTCCTTGTTGACGGCGGCGCCCTGGTTGTTCTTTGTGGTGCTGATCCTGTTGTGGGAATTGGTCTGTCAGGGATTCTCGCTGCCGGCCTATGTGCTACCGGCCCCATCTGCCATCGTCGAGGCATTTTTCAATGTCGAGATGACCCGCTGGTTCACCCATCTGTGGGCGACCCTGCGGGTGGCGTTGATGGGCTTTGCGGTGTCCATCCTGGTGGCAATTCCAATGGCCATTGCCATGATGCGATCGGAGCTGCTGACCCGCACCCTTTTCCCTTTGCTGGTCGTCATCCAGTCCACTCCCGTGGTGGCGGTGGCGCCGCTGATTATCGTACTGATGGGTTCCGACGACCCGTCACGGGTGTTGATTACCTCTCTGCTGACCTTCTTCCCGCTGGTGGTCTCGACGGCTACCGGGATCAATGAAACGCCCGAGGAATTGGTTGAATTCAGCCGCTCGCTGGATGCTCCGCTGCGTCGGGAAACCTGGCAGATCCGTATTCCTTATGCGGTTCCCCACATTTTTAGCGGCCTGCGTGTGGCCATCACCCTGGCCATTATCGGGGCCGTGGTTGCGGAGTTCGTGGCCGCCGAAGCGGGATTGGGCTACTTCATCCAGTTTTCGACGTCGTTTTTTCGAATTCCGCAGGCATTCGCCGGGCTCTTCTTCTTGGCGGTGGTCAGCTTGCTGTTGTTCAAGTCGGTTCAGTGGACGCAGCAGATATTCTTCCCCTGGAGCCTGCCCAAAAAGTAAAGCCTGGCGGGCCCGTACGAGGTAAACGATATGTCTGAGTTGGACTCATTGAATGATGTCGACCTGGCAATGATGCATCACGTGCTTGCAATGGCCGACACGTTGGCAGAGGAGGGTGTGCACCCATTTGCTGCGCTGTTGGTGGATGGAGACGGGAACATCCTGATGGAGCAAGGCAACGCCTATTTGCCAGATCAAGATATGACAGGTCATGCCGAGCGGGTTCTGATGACCCGGGCCAGCAAGGCCTGGCGTCCAGACTTTCTGGCCGGTTGCACCATGTATGTATCCGCCGAGCCCTGTTGCATGTGTGCTGGTTCGGCCTATTGGGCCGGTTTGGGGCGAGTTGTCTACGGGCTCAGCGAGCACCGGCTGAAGAACATTACCGGCAACCATCCCGAAAATCCGACGCTGGATCTGCCCTGCCGGCAGGTATTTGAATCTGGACAGCGCGAGGTCGAGGTGATCGGGCCGGTCCTGGAGGACGCCGCCGCTAAAGTGCATGAAATATTCTGGCAGAAGCACGGACGATGAAGGGGGGGCGCCATGACAGCAAGTAGGGTCACCGTGGTTGTTGATTCCAGGTACGGCAGCACTCTGGCGCTCGCCCGGGCAGTGACGTCAGGCGCGGCGTCGGAAGGTGCCGAAGTTCGTCTTTGTCGGGTGGCGATTGATGAGCCTGAGTTCAGCGTGGATTCGGAGCGGGCTGATTTTATCGCGGCCCAGGCCGAATTCCGTGAGCTGCCCAGAGCCACTGCCGATGATCTTGACTGGGCAACGGGTATTGTCTGGGGTTCTCCCACCCGATATGGATTGATGAGTACACCGCTCAGAGCTTTTATCGACGAAGTGGCGCCACTTTGGCGGCAAGGTGCGTTGATTGGCAAAGTCGGGGCCGCGTTTACTTCCACGGGAGGCATGCATTCTGGAAACGAAATGACCTTGCTCTCCTTGTTATTGCCCTTTATGCAGCATGGGATGGTGTTGGCCGGTGTTCCCCACAGTGTTCCGGAACTGGTGCGGACCGAAAAAGGAGGCTCACCCTACGGGGCGACCACGGTCACTGGATTCGATGGAACCCGTGGAGTTGATGACAATGAACTCGCCATTGCCCGCGCATTAGGAGCAAGGGTGGCGAGACTGTCAGGCTGGGTAATACCCGAGCCATCGTCGGTTGAACTTGCGGCCTATTCCACCCAAGTCGCAGGAAAAGTGTAAGCGTGACGTTGTGTAGTCCTTTCGCCGCCTTCGGGCGGTTTTTTTTGCTTGTTCAAAAGTAGAGCAGTTGGCCAGAGTTTGTTTCAAACTGGTGCGTTTTATTGTTCGTTTTGACGGCTAATGCACTGTTAAATATATATAAAAACTAATTTTCTAAGTGGCATACAGGTTGCTATATAAAACCTGAACAGTTGGTCAATTAAAAGAGGCGTAAACCGCCTGAATCAGGAGAGTATCCATGAAGATGAAGCTGAGCACCGTTCTGGGTGGTTCGATCATGATGGCCGGCCTGGTCGCCTTTTCGCCGGTATCTGCGGACGAGTTGGACAAGGTTGTGTTTGGAACCAACTGGTATGCCCAGGCTGAGCACGGTGGCTTTTATCAAGCACTGGCAACAGGCCTTTACAAGGAGCACGGGCTAGATGTGGAGATCCGGATGGGTGGCCCGCAGGTAAACGGAACCCAGTTACTGGTAACCGGCCGCTATGACCTGCTCATGGGGTATCCCATCGGCAACATCAATGCCGTTGAGAAGGGGCTGCCTGTTATGACCGTCGCTGCCTCCATGCAGGGTGACCCCCAGTCTCTGGTGGCGCATCCCCACGTTGAATCCATTGAACAGATCAAGGAAGAGGGGCTGCCGGTATACCTGGCGACTCATGCCCATTCCACCTTCTGGCCATGGCTGAAGGCGGAATACGGGTTCGAAGACGATGTTGTGCACGCCTATACCTTCAGTGTTGCGCCGTTCCTGACCGATGAAAACATTGTTCAGCAGGGCTACCTGTCTTCTGAGCCTTTCGCAATCCAGAAAGGGGGAATTGAACCGAACGTCTTCCTGTTGTCGGACTACGGTTACCCTCCTTATGCCACCACCATTGAAACCACAACCGACATGATTGAAGAGCGGCCAGACGTGGTCAAACGGTTTGTACAGGCAAGCATGGAAGGCTGGCAAAGCTACCTGGAGAACCCGGAGCCCGGCAACAAGCTCATAATGCAGGAAAACCCCGAGATGACGCCGGAGCAGATTGCCTATGGCATCGAAAAGATGAAGGAGTATGAGCTGGTTACCGGCGGCGACGCCGGCTCGCTGGGTATTGGTGTAATGACCGAGGAGCGTTGGATGAAAATCAAGGATTTCATGGTCAGCGCAGGTCTTGCGTCGGCAGACCTTGATCTCAGCAAGGTTTACACCCTGGAGTTTCTGCCCGAAGAGCCGGTGTTGCCGTAAGCATCGAACCCAATCCTGATGCAGGTCGGCCATTCTCTCGACCGGCCCTGGAGATATCCGTATGACAGCAAATAAAGTGACACTCCTGAATCCGGGCCGGGAACCGGATGTTGATGCCCCCGTGGCGGAGACATTCGCCGCGGGCCGACCGGTCCTTCAAGTGGACGGGGTCGACAAGATCTATGGCAATGGCACGGTCGCTCTTAAACGAGCCGATCTGACCATAAAGCAGGGTGAATTCGTCAGTCTTCTGGGGCCGTCTGGCTGTGGCAAAAGTACTTTGCTCCGGATTATGGCTGGTCTGGGGGAAGTAACCACCGGCACGGTGAAATGGTGGGAGCAGGATTACGGGGTGGTCGGTAGTAAGGGTCGGAAACTGGCCTTCGTGTTTCAGAATGCCACGCTGATGCCCTGGGCCCGGGTGCGAAAGAATATTCGTCTGCCGCTGGATCTGGAACACGCTGGCAACGGACCGGACGTCGAGAAAAGAATTGATGACGCCCTGGATATGGTGGGTCTGAAGGGGTTCGATGAGAGCTTCCCGAGGGAACTTTCCGGCGGTATGCAAATGCGAGCATCCATCGCCCGGGCCATGGTGACCGAACCCAACCTGCTGTTGATGGATGAGCCTTTCGGTGCCCTCGATGAGATGACTCGTAACAAACTGAATGACGATGTTCTGAAGCTCTGGCGAGAAAAGGGCTGGACCATTGTCTTTGTGACTCACAGTGTTTACGAGGCGGTGTATCTGTCCAGCCGGGTGGTCGTTATGGCGGCACGCCCCGGACGGATCGTGGATGACATCGAGATTGAAGAGCCTTACCCGCGCGCCCCTGATTTTCGGGTATCCACCGAATTTGCCGGGTATTGCCGGCAGGTGTCACAGGCCCTGGAACGAGCCAGTGCCATGGGGGAAAACAAAGAGGGGAATGACTCATGAAAACACCATTGATACAGAATGAGCGTTTTGTTCAGATTGCTGCCCCTCTGCTTGTGGGGGTACTGGTACTGTTGATGTGGCAATTGACGGTGGTGGCGTTTGATGTCCCAAAATACATTGTGCCCAGCCCCGTGGATATCGGGCAGTCACTGGTCTCTGATTTCAGTCCGTTGTTTAACGCTTTGTTGATGACCCTGAAGGTAACCTTCCTGGCTTTCGTCATTGCGGTAGTCATGGGGGTGGCGGCCTCGTTGCTGTTTGTGCAAAGCAAATGGATCGAGATCAGCCTGTTTCCCTATGCGGTACTGATGCAGGTAACACCGATTGTGGCGATTGCGCCACTGATCATCATCTGGGTGAACGACACCACCTGGGCTCTGACCATCTGCGCGGTGATCGTTGCGATTTTTCCGATCATCTCCAACACCACGCTGGGGTTGCGCAGTGTTGATCCGAACCTGCTGAGTATGTTCCGGATGTACCGTACCAGCCGCTGGCAGGAACTGGTGCGTCTGCGTATTCCGAGCGCCCTGCCGTATTTCTTCGGGGGCTTGCGTATCAGTTCCGGTCTGGCTCTGATCGGCGCGGTGGTGGCCGAGTTTGTTGCTGGTACCGGGGGCGCCAAGGCCGGCCTGGCCTATATGATTCTGCAATCTGGCTACAACCTGCAGATTCCCAAAATGTTTGCGGCACTGATTCTGATCACCGTAACAGGAATCCTGTTGTTCGCACTGATGGTCTGGATGTCCGACCGCGCCCTGCGCAACTGGCATGAGAGTGCGCTGAAGGTTGAGCACTGACCATGTCGCATTCCGCCCCGGTACTAACAACCGGTGCCGGCTACGCCTGGCGCAACGGGTACCTGTTGGTGGCCTTCACCGCACTGACCTGGGGAATTAACTTCCCCATCATGAAGATGGGCCTGGCTTACAGTTCACCGCTGCTGTACACGACGTTACGGATGATCCTGGGCACCCTCACCATGTTCCTGATTGCCCGCTTGATGGGTATCCTCCGGGTACCACACCGGGCGGACATGCCGGTGGTTTTTTCCGTCGGCATTCTTCAGAACATGGGGTTTATCACCCTGGTGACCTTTGGCATGCAGTATATGCCGGCCGGTCGGGCGGCAATTCTGGCCTATACCTCGCCGATCTGGGTTGTGCCGGCAGCTGCCCTGTTCCTCGGGGAGCGCTTGACCCTGTTCAGGGCATTGGGTACCGGGCTGGGGCTCGCTGGACTGCTGGCCATATTCAACCCACTGACCGTCGACTGGCACGCTGAGGGAATGGTGACTGGAGGCGGGTTAATTGTTCTCGCGACGATGGTCTGGACGGCAGGACTGGTTCATGTTCGTCGGCATCAGTGGCGCGGGGATGTGCTGTCTTTGATACCCTGGCAACTTCTGTCGTCAGTGCTGCTATTGGTGCCCTTGGCTCTGTTACTGGAAGATGCTGCCACGATCCGATGGGAGCCGGCTTTCCTGGTGAACATCTTCTTTAGTGGTGCCATTGCTTCGGGGCTTTGTGTTGCGGCTCAGGTGGGCGCCATCCGCTCCCTGCCGGCGGTGACCATGTCTCTGAGTTCTGCTGCGGTTCCGGCGGTAGGTCTGCTCTCATCTGCTGTTATCCTGAATGAACAGCCGAGTGGCTCGGATATCTTCGGGTTCTGTTTGATTGGACTAGGGATTCTGGCTGTCGGGCTAGCAGATCGGCGTCAGGTAAAGCGCGCTCGGAGTATCGCTTATCGAAATGGCATTTAACGAAAAAGGCCTGCGTTTTTACGCAAGCCTTTGGAAAAACGGCTCGCCCGATAGGATTTGAATTGATGACCTCCGGAGGGCAATTTGCCGAGCTGTCTCAAAGGGGGGTTAACCTATCTAAAGTGACGAGGCGGTTCACCGAGCTTTGAATTGCAGGGACCGGAACCACAGCACGAAAAATATCAAACTTTAATGTGGCCTTTGAAGTTGAGCGGATGTTTTTTTGGTTTGAAAAATATCAAACTTTAAAATCAGCTGTGCGCTGAATGCGCGCGAAAATGCAGTCAACTCTTATCAAACTTTAATGGCCTTCGACAGTTGATCACAGAATAAACGTTTTCTTGTATTTTTCGATAATGATAATTATTATCATTATCGTGAATAAACAAGGAGAACGTCATGGAATTTCTGTGTCCCAATCACCGCCAACAGTTTTCGGACCTGCCGCTGGAAGAACGCAAAGACCTCTGGCTGTTCTGGATGGAGAATGCCCACGACTGCAGTGAGCAGGGGCAGTGGCGGGATGTTATCTCGCTGGCTGGCAGCGCCTTCGATCTTGCTTGCCTGCACGGGCCGCGGGATGAATCCTGCATGCACATCGAACTGACTCTCTCAGCCATACTGGTCTCCCGGGCCCTTTCCGATCGCGGTGAGCGGGCCGGTATGGACGCGGTGATTCTCCGGGCACTGGAGAGCCTTCAGCACCCGGACCATGCCGCCCCCATCGACGGTTGCTGTGATATCCACGACTGCGTTTCTGTGCTTATAGATCCTTCACGGCACGCAGACTTTTTTGCTGACTACCTGAACTGGCCCTCCTTACCTTTCGTTCCACCAAAACGGGCAACTATGGTACGGACGCTCCATTGACCTCGTAACCGGACAAACACAGGCACAGTTAGCAGACCAGGTTGGATAGGCGTGGAGTGGGCAGGTTGCACACATTCAGTCAGGCAGATTTCGAACGTTTCGGGCAGCTTTACGACATAGAATTTCGGTTTCCGGCCATCCAGGGCGACACCGGAAGTGATGACCGTATCGTTGCCCGGGGTGAGATTGCCGAGTACAGCCTGGCTTCGGGTTTTCGGTTTACGTTTTCTTCGCTTCAGGTGCTCCAGGCGTATGAATCAGTCTCTTCTGGTCATGCGCCGTTGCTTGTGCTGGTCGTTCTGGATGGCACCGTTGAGCTTACCCTCGGGTCGGTCGAACACGTTCTGTCATCGGGTAATGCTGTCAGCATGCAGCTGCACCCGGACTATCCGTTACGGGCGCACCAGCCTGAGCAAGAGCATCTGCAAATTGTGGCACTCGCTTTCGACCCACGCGGCGCAACATTGGACCACGTCTCCTCCAGCTTACAAGACCTGACCATTCTTCCCAGGGTTCCCCTGCGTCAATGGAGTGTGCCCCACCCGTTCGAGGAGTTGCTGCGGACCCATGCACGCCTCACGATGACCGTCGCCCAGAAAAGCCTGGTTTTGGAGGGCCTCGCGCTGCAGCTTGCCGGATTGGGTCTGGCAGGCGACGAGCATGAATCCCCGGATGCTCCGGTGGTTCCGGTCCAGCAACGTCAGCGACTTGAGCTCGTAAGGCAGCATCTGGAGTTCACCCCGGACCATGACCACACCCTAAAGGACCTCGCACAGATGGCTGCCATGAGCCCAAGCGGCTTGCGAGCGAAATTCCGGGCGATGTACGGCGTGCCGGTGTTCGACTATCTCAGAAAATGCCGACTTCGGTTGGCAAAGCATTATCTGGAGCAAGGCTTCAGTGTTGAACAGAGCGCGAACAGGGTGGGTTACACCCACGCGACCAATTTTTCGACGGCGTTTCGCCGAGAGTTCGGCTTTTCTCCCCGACAACGGGCGGCCAATCACAAGAAATAGCATTGCGCATAGGTTTTTTGGCTTCTGGAATACCAAAGCTCGGATCTAAACGACAATAATTCGCATTACACTTAAACTTGTAAAGCGCGTTGTTTGGAGCTGATCAATGAATTCGTTACGTGATAATCGCCAGTACTTACTCCCGTCCGGCCTGGCCTTGGCCATAGCCGGGGTTCTGGCAAGCCCGATACTGTACGCGCAGGAAGCGAATATTACCGAGCTGGATGCCATTGAAGTATCGGCAGATGCCGCCGAACCGAGCGGCACCGCACCGAGTGATGGCTACACCGCAGAGGCGACCGTTACCGGCACGAAAACAACCACCAACGTGGTTGAAACGCCCCAGTCCATTTCCACAGTCACAGCGGATCAGATCGAGGACCAGAACGCGGCCAACCTGGGCGAAGTTCTGCGTTATACAGCCGGCGCCCGAGGCGAGACCTTTGGTTTCGAGCCGCGCACCACGTTTCTGAGAATACGCGGCTTCGATGTGGCCACCAGTGGCTTGTTTCGTGACAACCTGAAACTGGCGAACCCCGGCTTTGCCGCCGGTTACAGCCTGGAGCCCTATGGCGCCGAGCGCATTGATGTGCTCAAGGGGCCTTCTTCCGTTCTGTACGGACAAGCGGGCCCGGGTGGGTTGGTGAACTATGTGTCCAAACGTCCTACTTTCGACACCCGTCGAGAAGTGCGCGTTGAGGCTGGTACCAACGATCTGGTCCAGGGCCATTTTGATATCAGTGGGGCGGTGAACGACAGTGATACCCTCGCGGTTCGCCTGGTGGGCCTGGTTCGCGACAGCGAAACCCAGGTGGATTTTGTCAACGACGACCGAAAGTACCTGGCCCCCAGCCTGACCTGGCAGCCCACGGACGCCACCCGACTGACGGTATTGGCGCACTGGCAGTACGACGATACCCAGCCATCTCAACGTTACCCGTTGCAGGGCACGTTGGAGCCAAATCCGAATGGCCCGATTCCTGACGACCGGTTTACCGGCGAGCCAGGGTACGATGCCTATGAGCGTCGCGAGAGTGCCATTGGTTACGAGTTTGAGCACCGCATCAATGACCAGATAGTTCTGCGTCAGAATGTCCGGGACTACCGTAACGATGTTGACGACCAGACCATCTACACCACCGGTTTGCTGGCGGATCAGAGAACCATTACCCGGTCGCGCTTTGACAGTTTCGGTCGCATTGACGGACTGGTCATGGATAACCAGCTGCAGTTGACCGCTCAGGCGGGCGCGGCAGAGCACACGGTATTGGTCGGCCTGGACCATCAGGATATCGATGTGTCATCCCGGCAGTTCTTTGGGGCCGCCAGTAACCTGGACATCTATGATCCTGTCTATGGGGCGCCTGTCCCTGATGCCCCGTTGTTTAAAGACGAGGACGGACAACTCAAACAGACCGGCATTTACCTTCAGGATCAGATCCGGGTAGACCGTTGGACGGTTTCCCTTGGCGGCCGGTATGACGTGGCCCGTTCCGAGACACTCAATAATCTCACCGGCGCCACAGCTAGCCGGGAAGACGAGGCCTTCACTGGTCGTGCCGGTGCCAGTTACCAGTTCGCGAATGGCTTTGCCCCTTATGTGAGCTACATGGAGTCGTTTCTCCCCACCACAGGTACCGATGCGGCCGGCAACCCGTTCGAGCCCGAAACCGCACACCAATATGAGGTGGGCGTAAAGTACCAGCCCAATACGGACACGCTGGTGACACTGGCCTGGTTCGACCTGACCCGGGAAGACTACCTGACCACCAACCCATCGACCTTCGCCAATGAGCAGAAGGGCGAGGCCAACTCACAGGGCCTTGAGATGGAAGCGCGCACCCGTCTGTTCCATGCGCTGGATGTGATCGCCAGCTATAGCTATACCGACGCCGAGATCACCAAAGCCAGCAATCCGGTGGAAGAGGGCGAGCCGCTGGAATACACACCGGAACATGAAGCGGCCTTGTGGGGAAAATACAGCTTCCGGGGCGGCATGCTGCATGGCCTGGGGCTGGGTGCCGGCGTGCGTTACATCGGCGAGAGTTTTGGCGCGGCGTTCAATGCGGATAATTCTGCCCTGGAAGTACCGGATGTCACCCTGGTGGATGCTGCGATTACCTACGACATTGGCCAGGTGTCGCTGGGGCTGCATGCCCAGAACCTGCTGGACGAACAGTATGTAGCAACGGCTTTCGACAGCTCCGGTACGTATGGCACCCGTCGTGAAGTGACCGGTTCCGTTACTTACCGGTTCTGATTGCATTATCCTCCCGGCGCAGGGACGCGCCGGCTCCGACCCATTTTCTCAACAGACCCTATCAGTGTCCTTCCCCCAGAACATTTGTGTATTTTTTTCACAAAGCGACCTCACAGCCACGCAAATCGGTTAAAATACGCGCGCTACATCTTTGTTGATCAAGTAATACTACGAAGATATCTGTGTTGATCAGCGCCCATTCCCCATTTGCTTGTTAGTAAGACCAAAATCGGTCTTCATTTTGTACCTTTGGCCCATACCCCGGTACGCAAATATCAAGGAAGATGCGGGCCTGCTGGCACACAATACCAATAACCCGTTTTCTCAGAAGATTTCCGTAATGCCCAATACCGTTATCTCCGGCTTTACCCACAACTTCCTTGGCAAGGCGCCCGTCTGGTACAAGCAGGTGATCCTGCTGTTTCTTGTCGCCAACCCGATTGTCATGTGGACCCTGGGGCCCGGAACGGCCGGCTGGCTTCTGATCGCAGAGTTTATTTTTACTCTTGCCATGGCCCTGAAATGTTACCCGCTTCTGCCGGGTGGCCTGCTGGCGGTAGAGGCATTGCTGATTGGCCTGACCACGCCGGATGCAGTGTATCTGGAAGTGCTAACCAACTTCCCGGTGATCCTGCTGCTGATGTTCATGGTGGCGGGCATCTACTTCATGAAGGAACTGCTGCTGGTGACGTTCACCCAGATTCTGGTGGGTGTGCGTTCCAAGTCGGCGTTATCGTTGCTGTTCTGTAGCGCAGCAGCACTGCTTTCGGCCTTCCTCGATGCACTGACGGTTACCGCGGTTATTATTAGCGTGGCGGTCGGGTTTTACGCGGTTTACCACAAGGTGGCCTCCGGCAAGGGCTACCAGCACAAGGACCACAACGCGGGCAGCGATGACGAAGTAATCGAGCTGCACCGTGAAGATCTGGAAAATTTCCGGGCGTTCTTGCGCAGCCTTTTGATGCATGGTGCTATCGGTACCGCGTTGGGCGGCGTTGCCACCATGGTAGGTGAGCCCCAGAATCTGTTGATTGCCAAAGTCGTGGGTTGGGACTTTGCCGGTTTCTTCCTGCACATGGCGCCAGTGAGTTTGCCGGTATTGGCGGCTGGTTTATTTACCTGCTGGGCCCTGGAGAAGCTGCGTTGGTTTGGCTACGGCGGGCGTTTGCCCAAGCCTGTGCGTCAGGTGCTGGAAGAATTTGCGGAGAACGAGCGGACCAAGCGGACCAAGGCTGATCAGGCGGCTCTCTGGGTACAAGCCTTTGCCGCCGCGATCCTGGTGGTGGGCCTCGCTTTCCATCTCGCCGAGGTCGGCCTGATTGGCCTGCTGGTCATCATCCTGATTACCTCCTTTACCGGCGTTACCGACGAGCATCAAATTGGCAAGGCCTTCCAGGAATCCCTGCCGTTTACCTCGCTGCTGGTGGTGTTTTTCGCGGTGGTTGCGGTGATCCACGAACAGCACCTGTTCAAGCCGATTATTGATTACGTGCTGTCGCTTCCGGAAGCCCGGCAGCCTGGCATGTTCTTCATTGCCAACGGCGTGCTCTCAATGATCAGCGATAACGTCTTCGTAGCGACTGTTTATATCAGCGAAGTCAAACAGGCTCTGGATGCAGGGGCCATCAGCTACGAGCATTTCCAGAAGTTGGCAGTTGCCATCAACACAGGTACCAACCTTCCCAGCGTTGCGACTCCCAATGGCCAGGCGGCTTTCCTGTTCCTGCTGACGTCTGCCATAGCGCCGCTGGTTCGGCTGTCCTACGGCAAGATGGTGGTGATGGCGTTTCCCTACATGCTGGTAATGGGCGGTGTTGGTCTGTACATGGTTATCAACCATATTTGACATTATGTTCGGATTTTTGCGGGCGGTGTCAGTGCAGATCTTTCCGGGTCTGTTAATCTTTGGCTAAACAGACCCGAACAATACGGATTCCATGCCCAGAAACTGCCCGGTCCATTCTTCCCGACTCTCTGAAGCCATGCATTTGACCGTTGTCCGGCTTTGGATATTGCTGGTAGGTTTATTATTTACGTCCGCCTCCCTTGGCGCTTCGGAATCCGTGAACAAGACTCTGCGCATTGCCTATGTGGAGTTTCCCCCCATTACCTATCAGGCCAGCGATGGCCGCCCTGCTGGCAGCTTTATAGAGCTTACCCGGAAGATCGCTGTGGAAGCGGGTTACGAGCCGGAATTTCTCTTCTTGCCCATCAGCCGGGTATACCTGTATCTGCGCAACGGTAGAATTGACGTTTGGCCAGGTTCGGCCAACGTTCCTGCCCTTAACGGTGAAGTTCTTGAGACCTGG
>NZ_DDOI01000058.1:59406-63441 GCF_002341575.1 Marinobacter sp. UBA2498
TGAAGTTCTTGAGACCTGGGTCACTCCCCTCGCGACCCAGCTCAGTGCCTGGTATCTGGAGGGAACCGAACCACTTACACATTTTGATCAACTGCAGGGCAAGACCGTCATCACGATAGGCGGGTACACCTATGGAGGGCTCTTGTACTGGCTGGAGGCGGAAGGTTCGATTGACGTCACCCAGGCTCCAAACTATCGGGCTGCTCTGGAAATGCTCAAGCTTGGCCGAGGCCATTACCTGTTTGGGCATCGGGATCCGGTCGTGGAAACCCTGACCATGCCCAAAGACGAGAAAATCCGTGAATCGGCGATCCGTTTGAGGAATCTGACCTGGCTGTTCTCGCTGGCCAATCCCCGGGCAGCGATCCTGCGGGAAGAGTTCAATGATGCCTACATCCGTCTGGCTGAAAAGGGTGAAGTGCCGCCGATACGAAACCTTGGAGAAAGCTTTGTGATCCCCGGATTTCCCGAGCAATACCGTTAGTAGTGTTCAGGGCTCAGGAATCCGGGTTCAGAAGGATGTCCCCATACCAGGCCGTGGCCTTTTCACCGGTGTTGTCCGAATCCGACATGATGGCAATGCCCACGACCGGTGGCGGTTCCTCGCCAAACGCTTCCCGATAATCGGCCATGATATCCCGCTCCACCGTGACCCATTCGCCGACCTGTTCTGATCCGGAATTCACGGCAATCATCATGGTTTTCTCGGTGTACGGGTTGGGCACAATCTCGCCCTTCGGGAGAGTATTGGCCCAGATGTAGTTGAGGGCATTGCCCGGCAGGGACTCACCGAATAACACCTCGACTGTCTTGCGTTTGGCGCGCTCGAAAAACCCCGCCTTCTCGGGCTGGAACTCGAACGCCACATAGATTCTGGCCGGGTAATCGTCCCCGGACTTTTCCCGGGCATCCCCGTTTTCGAAGACATTCGAGACCTTCCAGCGCCATTGCAGAATCAGCGAATCGGTTGGCTCCAGCCTGACCCGTGCGATCAGTCCCGACGCACCGCCGTCCGTGGTCGCCCGCACGACCTGCTGACCGTATTCGGTTGTCAGTTCATAGCGGCTGAGCTGATCTATCTTGGGGAATTCCAGAGGCTCCCAGCCATCATTCAGGGACTGCATTTCCGAGAAAGGTGTGAGCGGGGATGGTGTCTGTGCCAACAACAGCCCTGACAGGCCCATCAGAACCAGCACTGATAAAAATGTGGCAGTCTTTCTCATCGAGCTTCTCGCTTTCAAGATCACAGTACCCCGATGGACAGACGCTATGAGCAAAAGTGCCCGAGGCCATTACTGGATTGCGAGCAAGCGGATTGCACTGGCTGCGGCCGCCGTCCGGTTTTCTACGCCCAGTTTCCGGAATACCTGCTCCAGGTGTTTGTTAACGGTTCGGGGACTCATATCCAGGATCTGGCCTATCTCCCGGTTGGTCTTGCCGTTCGCGATCCAGAGTAACACGTCGGATTCTCTCAGTGTCAGCTCGAACCGTTGCCGCAGGGCTGCTGTTGCGCTGTTCTGGTTCTGTGGTGTTTTCAGCCGCAGCAGGTATTCCCGGTTATCCACAAGGGCAAGAAACTCTACCGTTCTGTCGATGCCCATGATTTCGACTGGCATGCTGTGGCCCGGCTCGGGACGGTGGCCCAGCCATTCCTCCAGTCTGGCACGTACCTCGGGGAATTCGGGATGCGCTGCGTCGGGCAGGTACTGGCAAACCTGTGGCGTGCCCCACAGCAAGTTCGCCTCGCGGTCCACCGCAAACAGGTTCTGACCGGCCGTATCCAGGGCGCTACGAGCACTGCGGGTCATGCGGGCATTCGTCAGGTGTACATCCATTCTGGCCAGGAGTTCGGTGGTGTTAATCGGTTTGGTCACGTAATCCACGCCACCGGCGTTGAGCCCCATAACAACGTGCTCGGTATCGCTTAGACCGGTCATGAAGATGATGGGAATATCGGCGAACGCAGGGTTCTCTTTCAATCGACGACAGGTTTCAAAGCCGTCCATATGGGGCATCAAAGCGTCCATCAACACCACATCCGGGGTGATGTTCTGGCTTATCGTAAGGGCCTGGTTTCCTTCCAGCGCAACGAGCACCGTCATACCTGCCTCTTCCATGGCATCGTTGATCATTCGAATGGAGTCGACTGCGTCATCTACGACCATCACGACAGTCTTCCGGTCATTATGAAGCTTCATGTTCGGCTACCTCGAGTAGTTCAAGAATTTTCTCAAACTGGAAATCGTTGGTGAGTCTGGTGAGCTCAATCGCAAAGGGTTCGGCCGCCTCGCCGCTGTGTTTCAGGTCATGCAATGCCTCAAGCAGGCCTTTCCGGTGTCCGATCCGGGCCAGAGTGGCCAGAGCCAGGCGATGCTCCATTTTGGGTAAAGGCAAAACGCCATGGTCGGGTGCTGGAATAGCCGCCATGGGATCCGGGCTCTTATCGAATCGCCAATTGAGATCCAGCACGCTGGCAATGGTGTCGAGCAACAGGTTCAGCCGAACCGGTTTGATGATGTAGCCATCGTGCAGACGCGGTGAGTCTGCGGCGTGGTGGCCTTCGTTAGCGTCGGCAGAGACCATCACGACAGGCATGGTGTGCTTGTGCTGTCGTAGCATTGCCAGGACTTCCCAGCCGCTTTGGCCCGGCATGGACACGTCGAGAAGCACAAGGTCAGGGCGTTCAGCCTCAATGGTTGCCAAAACCTGCAGAGCATTGCCAAGATCGACGATTTCAAAGCCCAGTGGCGAGAGCATGGCCCGCATGACCTGGCGGTGGGACACATCGTCATCCACCAGCAGTACCTTTCGCCGCGAACCGTGGTAACCGTAGATGCGCTTGGCCGGCATTGATATCGAGCGGGGTGTCGAAGAATGCAGGCTTGATAGCATCAGACTGACCCGGAAGACACTACCCTGGCCCGGTACACTCTCCAGCGAGATATCGCCACCCATGATTTCCGTGAGCAGGCGGGTAATGGTCAGACCCAGGCCTGTGCCGGCCCGGCTTTGCCCCGGTGTCCGGATACGTTCGAAGGGTCGGAAGATGCGTTCCACATTCTCAGGGGCTATGCCTTCCCCGGTATCGCGTACGGTGAACTCGGCGACCTGACTGCGATAACGCAGGGTCAGGGAGACGCCGCCCCGATCCGTGTATTTGATGGCGTTGGAGAGAAGATTGATCAGAATCTGGCGCAGCCGCTTCTCATCGGTGGTGACCATTTCCGGAAGCGGGTTGGGGCAGTGGTAATCGAAGGCCAGGCCTTTATCTTCTGCCTGCAGGCGGAACATGGTCACCAGTTGCTCCATCAACAGCTCTATTCGAACCTGATCGCGGTGCAGGTCCAGGCGGCCAGCCTCGATCTTGGAAATATCCAACAGCCCCTCTATCAGATCGGCGAGGTACTCACCGCTGCGGCGAATGACGCCGAGGGCTTCCTTGCGGTGGGAGGGAATGGTCTCGTCGTTTTCCATCAACTGGGCATAGCCGAGGATGGCATTGAGCGGGGAACGGAGTTCGTGACTGATCCCCGTCAAGTAGCGACTTTTCGCCCCGTTGGCGGCCTCCGCCTGTTCCTTTGCCTGCTGAAGAGCCTGGTCGGTCCGTTCGTGGGCGACGATCTCTTCCATCAGGAGGCGATTCTGGCGACGGGACTCTTCCTCGGCCACCACCCGGCTTTCGTGGGCGAGCACGAACAGCCAACAGATCACGCCGGTCACGATCACCAGAATGAAGAACACCTTCCACAGGGTTACCGATAAAAGAATGCCTTCAGCGGGTGAAGCGACCGGCGTCTTGAAATAGATCAGGGACAGCAGCAGGCCGGAAAGGCCGTTGATGAGCACCAGCAGGCTCAGAAAATGCCCGAGCCTTGAGCGCAGACCGGCCAAGACCGGTTTTGGCATCAGGCTCCCGAGAAACTGATTGAGCTGTTCCTGATATCCGGCCCCCGGTTTGCAGGCGTCTGCGCAACGGGCATCGAGTGAACAGCACAGTGAACAGATGGTGCCGTCGTACGCGGGACAATGGGTGAG
>NZ_DDOI01000058.1:63543-69675 GCF_002341575.1 Marinobacter sp. UBA2498
TACGCGGGACAATGGGTGAGATCTTCCGGTTCGAAATGATGTTCACAAATCGTGCATTGCACGAGCTGATGGTCAGTAGCGATGGGGACGAATGGCCGTGCTGTGTAGAAACGGCCACCGGTTTTCCAGGCGATCAGAGGCGCCATGATCAGCGCGACTCCCATGGCGATAAAATGGGACAGAGCCTCCGGATAAACGCCCAGTATGCCGGTGTGGCAGATGATGCCTACTACAGAGGCCGTCAGCATGGCACCAACCCCGACCGGGTTGATGTCGTACAGGTGGGCACGTTTGAACTCAATGTGTGCGGGACTAAGCCCCAGTGGTTTGTTGATCACCAGATCCGCCACCAGCGAACCAACCCAGGCAATGGCGACGATGCCATAGAAACCCAGGGTTTCCTCCAGCGCCCGGTAAACACCCAGTTCCATCACCAGAAGGGCAATGGCGACGTTGAAAAACAGCCAGACAACTCGTCCGGGGTGGCTGTGGGTGAGTCGCGAGAAGAAGTTGGACCAGGCGATGGAGCCGGCATAGGCATTGGTAACGTTGATCTTGAGCTGGCAAAGAATGACGAAAATGCCCGCCATCGCCAGAGAGACCTCGGGCGAATGGGTAATGTAATTGAAGGCGATCAGATACATCTGGGTGGGATCAGCCGCCTCCGAGGCGGTAACGCCCTGTTTCAGGGCAAGAACCGCAAGAAAGGAGCCCGCCAGGATTTTCAACATGCCGATCACAATCCAGCCAGGTCCGCCTGCCATAACGGCGGCCCACCAACGTCGCTTTTCCCGGGCATTGCGGGGTTCTGGAATGAAGCGCAGGAAATCCACCTGCTCGCCGATCTGGGCAATCAATGAGAACACCACAGCTGCCGCAGCCCCGAACATAACGATGCTGAAGCCACCGGAATCAACCGGGTTAAGTCCCTCGAACTGTGTCCAGTCGCTGACGGAAGAGGCATCGGCGTAAACAATGAAAACAAAGGGCACCAGTTGGAGAAAGATGAAGGCTGGCTGGGTCCAGACCTGGAATCGGCTGATCGTGGTGATGCCATGTATGACCAGTGGAATGATGACCACGGCACAGATCAGGTAGCCGAGAACCAGGGGAACCCCGAACAGCATTTCCAGCGCCATGGCCATGATGGCGGCCTCGATGGCGAAAAAGATAAACGTGAACGAGGCGTAGATCAGCGAGGTGATGGTGGAGCCAATATAGCCAAAGCCGGCACCGCGAGTCAGCAGGTCAATATCGACGCCGTAACGGGCCGCGTAGTAACTGATCGGGATGGCGGTGAGGAAGATCACCAGACTGACGGCCAGTATCGCGGCGACCGCATTGTCGAATCCGTAGTGGAGGGTAATGGAGCCGCCGATGGCTTCCAGTGCCAGAAAGGAGATGGCGCCCAGGGCTGTGTTGCTTACCCGGGCCGCGGACCAGCGCCGGGCACTCTTGGCGGTAAAGCGAAGCGCATAGTCTTCCAGGGTCTGGTTGGCTACCCACTGGTTGTAGCTGCGCCGAACCCGAAAAATATTCTGTCTTGCCGCCATGACTGCCTTGCCTTTGGTGTTTGAGTGCCCCGCGTTAGTGCAGCTTCAAGCTGAAATGCACCGGATGAGAAAGCCGGAACAATATCCGTGCCATAGACCGGTGCAGGAATGTTCTTCTTCTGCATGCCTGCGTTTTTAGCCTGTCCTGTTGGTTACAGGAATGCGTCAAATGACGTAGCGCGCTGGGGCGATTGCCGAATGGGCACCTGTACGGGTGCCGAGCAGAATGATTCTCGTGGGCACTGTGCTTTCGAAGGGAAGCGCGGATCCGGACTTCAAAAACTGCGAGGAATCACCATGGATACGACAGATCAAGCCGCCAACGGGCGGTCGTTCGGTAAGGGACTGGGGCTGAAAAAGAGCCTGATGACGCTGGCGGCTTCCGTCATGCTTGCGACGTCGGCACAGGCGGCAGTGCCGGCCACAGCAGAGGTCAACACGACTGGTCTGGCGGTGACGGATGACACCGTTACGGTCGGCATTCTGCACTCCATCACCGGCACAATGGCGATCAGTGAGATTGGCTCGGTTCAGGCGGAAAAGCTGGCTATTGACCAGATCAACGCCTCCGGTGGTGTCCTGGGCCGCCAGATTGAATTCGTTCAGGAAGACGGCGCCAGTGACTGGCCGACCTTCGCTGAAAAATCCCGGAAGCTACTGCGCCAGGACAACGTTGCTGCGATCTTCGGCGCCTGGACCTCGGCTTCCCGCAAGGCCGTTCTCCCGGTTATCGAGCAATACAACGGCATGCTCTATTATCCCACCTTCTACGAGGGTCTTGAGCAGTCGCCCAACGTGGTCTACACCGGCCAGGAAGCGACCCAACAGATTCTTGCCAGTATCGACTGGGCCGCAGAAACCAAGGGTGCCAAAAGCTTCTATCTGCTCGGATCGGACTACATCTGGCCCCGTACTTCGAACAAGATCGCCCGCAAGCACATCGAGGACAAGCTGGGCCTCAAGGTCTCTGGCGAGGAGTATTATCCGCTGGGTCACACCCAGTTCAACTCGGTGATCAACAAGATCAAGCTGCGCAAGCCGGACGTGATCTTTGCCTCGGTTGTCGGTGGCTCCAACGTGGCCTTCTACAAGCAGATGAAAGCGGCCGGTATCGATTTCACTGATGAGAAGCCCCTTCTGCTGACCATCTCCGTGACCGAGGACGAAATCCGCGGTATCGGCGGTGAGAACGTGGACGGCATCTACGCCTCCATGAAGTATTTCCAGAGCCTCGATAACCCCAACAACAAGGAATTTGTTGCGGCCTTCAAGGAAGCCTACGGCGATGACATGGTCATCGGTGACGTGACCCAGGCGGCTTATCTCGGCCCATGGCTGTGGAAAGCTGCGGTTGAAAAAGCCGGCTCATTCGACATCGACAAGATCCGTGAAGAATTCGCAGGCATTGAGTTCACCAAAGCGCCAGAAGGTTACGTGCGCATCCACGAAAACCATCACCTGTGGTCCAAGACCCGTATCGGCCAGGCTCAACCTGACGGCCAGTACAAGGTTGTCTACGAGACCGAAGAACTGATGGAACCGGACCCGTTCCCGGAAGGCTACCAATAAGCCCGGACTGCTGGCGCCCCCGGGCGCCAGCATCCGTTGCCTCTGAACACAAGATTAAGGGTTTGAAGGGTAAGTTGGTCTAAAGGGGAGTAAGGGTCATGTTTGATGGCTACACCAGCAGTGAGTTGATGTCGATATTTGCCATGCAGGGGTTTGCCGGGCTCTCCCTGTTTTCAGTGTTCGTACTGATGGCATTGGGCCTGGCCATCATCTTTGGTCAGATGGGGGTGATCAATATGGCCCACGGGGAGTTCATGATCCTCGGCGCCTACACAACCTACCTGACATCCGGTTTTTTCCAGTCCTATCTGCCGAGCCTGTTTGGCGGCTACTTCTTCGTCGCCATGGTTCTGGCTTTCCTGATTTGTGCTGCCCTGGGGGCATTCGTCGAATGGCTCATGATACGGCGACTCTATCACCGACCACTGGATACCCTTCTGGCCACCTGGGGTCTGAGCCTGATCATGCAGCAGGCTTACCGATCCATCTTTGGCGCCCGGGAAGTGGGTGTGGACCTGCCCGAGTGGATGATGGGGGCGATCCAGGTGACTGACCTGGTGGAGCTGCCCATCAACGGCTTGTTCGTGATGATCATCGCGCTGTCCATTGCCGTGGGCGTGTATTTCCTGATGTACCGATCCGGCTATGGCAAGAAAGTGCGGGCTGTGGTTCAGAATCGCCCCATGGCTGAAGCCGTTGGTATCAACAGTGCCGGTATCGACCGAGCCACCTTTGCTCTCGGGTGTGGCATCGCCGGCGTCGCGGGTGCTGCCTTCACCATGATCGGTTCCACCGGTCCGTCCTCTGGCCAGGCTTATATCGTAGACACCTTCCTGGTGGTGGTGTTTGGCGGTGCCCAGAGCCTGATCGGCACCATTGTGTCCGCCTTCGGTATATCCCAGGCCCAGTCCACCATGGAGTTCTTCCTCAGTGGTTCCATGGCCAAGGTGCTCACCCTGCTGGTCGTCGTCGGCATCCTGATGCTGCGTCCAGAAGGACTCATGGCCCTCAAGGTCCGTCGCTAGGAGATTGTCATGAAGAGTTCATCCCCATTGAAATGGTTTGCCACCCGCGAGGGACTGTATTACGTCGCACTGGCCGTGTTGCTGGTGGTGCTTTTGCCACTGGCGCTGGACCCATTCCGCCTGAACATGGTGGGCAAGTACCTGACCTACGCCTTTGTCGCCATTGGCCTGGTGATGTGCTGGGGCAAGGCCGGCATTCTCAGCCTGGGCCAGGGTGTGTTCTTTGGCCTTGGCGGCTACTGTATGGCCATGTTCCTGAAGCTGGAGGCCTCCACTCCGGAGGCCACCGCCATCCAGTCCACCCCCGGCATCCCGGATTTCATGGACTGGAACCAGCTCACCGAGCTGCCCTGGTTCTGGGAACCGTTCCACAGCTTCGCCTTCACCCTGCTTGCGGTGATCGGTGTGCCGGTTCTGCTGGCGTTCGTTATCGGCTTCGCCATGTTTACCCGGCGGGTGGGGGGCGTGTACTTCGCCATCATCACCCAGGCCATTGCCGCAATCCTGACGATCCTGATTATCGGACAGCAGGGCTATACCGGCGGTGTGAACGGCATTACCGATCTGCAGACGCTGAACGGCTGGGACATCCGCACCGATGAGGCCCGGACCATCCTGTACTTTGTCTGTGTTGGCATGCTGTTCCTCTGCCTGTTTGTGGCGCGCCTGGTCCAGAACCGGAAGCTGGGCCGCATCCTTGTGGCCATGAACGCCCAGGAAAACCGAGTGCGTTTTTCCGGCTATGACGTTGCCGCCTTCAAGATCTTCGTGTTCTGCCTGGCAGCGGCTTTTGCCGGCGTCGGTGGTGCCATGTTCACCCTGATTGTCGGCTTCATGTCGCCGTCGTTCATCGGCATCGTCGCTTCCATCGAGATGGTCATCTTCTGTGCCCTGGGTGGCCGGTTGTCCATCCTCGGCGCGGTCTACGGTGCCTTGCTGGTGAATGCCGCCAAGAGTGGCTTCTCGGAATCCTTCCCGGAACTCTGGCCGTTTGCCATGGGTGCGTTGTTTATCGGTGTCGTACTGGCCTTCCCGAACGGTCTGGCCGGCCTGTATCAGACCTACGTCATGCCTCTGGAAGACAAGATCTTCAAGCGCAACAAGGGTGCACAGCTGGAGGCCAAGCCCGCGGAAAAAGCCGCAGAGCCGAAGCCGACCGCTGAGAAGACTCCTGATTACGATCCGATGATCGATTCCTACAGCCCGGAGAAATCGTGATGAGTGCAGCCAAAAGCAAAAGTGGGGATTTCCTGCTGGCGGTCGAAGGCCTGACCGTGTCATTCGATGGCTTCAAGGCCGTGGATGACCTGTCCTTCTACCTCGATCCCAAGGAAATCCGGGTCATCATCGGCCCCAACGGTGCCGGTAAAACCACGGTTCTGGACCTGATCTGCGGCAAGACCAAGGCCACGTCCGGCTCCATCAAGTTTGACGGTAAGGAGCTTACCAAGCTCAAGGAGCACCAGATTGTTCACTCGGGTGTGGGCCGGAAGTTCCAGACCCCGTCCGTGTTCGAGGACCTGACCGTCTTTGAAAACCTTGAAGTGTCCTACCCAAAGGGACACAGCGTGATGGGCGCCCTGGGATTCAAGCGCGACGCGGAGGTGATCAATGCTGTGGAGGAGGTGGCTGAAACCATCTTCCTGACCGAGGCCCTGAATGAGCCGGCTGCATCGTTGAGCCATGGCCAGAAGCAGTGGCTGGAGATCGGCATGCTGCTGATCCAGAAACCGGACCTGCTGATGCTGGATGAGCCGGTAGCCGGGATGTCCGTCACCGAGCGCAAGAAAACCGCCGAGCTGCTGAGGGTGATTACCAGGGACCATACGGTATTGGTGATCGAGCACGATATGCAGTTTGTCGGTGATATCGCTGACCGGGTCACGGTCATGCATCAGGGCAAAGTTCTTTCCGAAGGGTCCATCGAGCACGTGAAATCGGACCCGAAAGTCATCGAAGTCTACCTGGGGCACTGATCATGCTGA
>NZ_DDOI01000058.1:69853-70196 GCF_002341575.1 Marinobacter sp. UBA2498
GCGGTGAGGTCAGCCTGGATGGGAACGACCTTTCCGGCCTGAAGAGCTTCCAGCGTGTGCGCGCCGGAATCGGTTTCGTGCCGCAGGGGCGGATGATCTTTCCGACACTGACGGTACGGGAGAATATCGAGACCGGCCTGGCCGCCGTGGGTGAGAAGAAGGTACCCGAGGACCTCTACGAGATGTTCCCGGTACTGAAGGAAATGCAGAACCGGCGTGGTGGCAACCTTTCCGGCGGTCAGCAACAACAGCTGGCTATTGCCCGGGCACTGGCCACCCGGCCCAAGGTGCTGCTGCTTGACGAACCCACGGAAGGTATCCAGCCCAACATTATCAAGGAAAT
>NZ_DDOI01000058.1:70348-70571 GCF_002341575.1 Marinobacter sp. UBA2498
GCGCAGACCCTTCGGCGCATCCGGGATGAGCGGGGCCTGTCGATTGTGGTGTCGGAGCAGGTTCTGAGCTTCGTGATGGATGCGGCAGACCGGATCCTGGTGATTGAAAAGGGCGCGATTGTGCACGAAGAGAGCCGCGAAGAAGCGGATCAGGACAAGATTGCGAGCTATCTGGCGGTTTAACGAGGAGCAGAACGATGAGACACGGTGATATTTCCAGCAG
>NZ_DDOI01000071.1:0-877 GCF_002341575.1 Marinobacter sp. UBA2498
AGCTCCTGCTGGACAGCATGAGCGGCCGCCTCCGGCAGCAGCCCCGGCATCACCTCCTCGGAAGGAGCAATCACGTCAACCTCGTAACCGCCATTGCGCAGGTCGTTGGCAAACTCACAACCAATCAGACCGGCTCCCATGATCGCCACCCGCTTGCCGTCGCCCAGGGCGTCCCGGAAGGCACGGTAATCCATCAGGTCATTGATCGAAAACACATGCTCCTGGCCATCACCGTCCAGGCCAAGCCGGATCACATCGGCGCCCCAGGCCAGAACCAGCTTGCTGTAGGCAAGTCGTTCATCACCGAGAATCAGTTCGTGGGCCTCGCTATCAATGCCGGTGACCGTGGCAAATGTGCGAATCCGGACATTCAGCTGATCCGCCATGGCGTCGGTACCGCCCTGGGCCAGGCCATCGGCGTCCTTGCCCTTGGTAAAGCCGGTGGACAACATGGGCTTGGAGTAGCTCACGCCATCGTCGGCGGTAACCATCAGAACCGGGGTCTCCTTGTCCTGCTTCCGGATTTCCCGCGCCAGGGAATAACCGGACAAACCGGTACCGACAATAATGATGGGGGCCTGTTCAGTCATAACCGTGTTCCTGTATTTAACTCACCTGGGCGGCTTTTACCGGCCGTGCCGGGTGCTATCAACCGATCTCGATCATTTCAAAATCTTCCTTGCCGACACCGCAATCCGGGCATACCCAGTCTTCCGGTACGTCTTCCCACTTGGTGCCCGGCTCAATGCCGTCCTCGGGCCAGCCTTCGGCTTCATCGTAAATCAAACCACACACCACACACTGCCACTTCTTCATATCGTTCTCCCAACATCAGACGGGCGCAATAATAATTGTCAGACAATATTACACGCAAGTG
>NZ_DDOI01000071.1:961-10551 GCF_002341575.1 Marinobacter sp. UBA2498
ATATTGCACGCAAGTGTTTTATTCAGTTAACAGATACGAACAACTGTCGAATCAGGCCATCATACCCATCGCCCCGGTATTGACCAATGCCAATGCCGACGGTCCGGTCAGGGGATTTCTGCCAATAGCCACAAATACAGATCTGACAACCGGGGTGGCCCCTCCCTTCTGCAGGCCCTGTCCGGTATAATCGCCCGTTTTACGACAGGACCGACCGATATGACCGATACCGTCGCCGAAATGAACCAGGTTATGGCCGAAGCCGACTGCCTGGTGGATGAACAGCAGGTACAGACTGCAATTGGCAACTTGGCCGACGATATTACCGCCCGCCTGAAAGACAGTAACCCCCTGTTGTTCTGCGTGATGAACGGCGGGCTGATCCTGACCGGACAACTGCTACCCCGGCTCCGGTTTCCGGTCCAGGCCGAATACCTGCATGCCACCCGCTACCGTCAGGAAACTACCGGCGGCATTCTCGAGTGGAAACTGCAACCCGAAGCCGATATGCACGGCCGTACCATCCTGATTATCGATGACATTCTGGATGAGGGGACGACCCTGTGCGCCATCGCCGACTACTGCCGCGCTCACGGTGCCAGTGAGGTACTGACGGCCGTTCTGGTCGACAAGCAACATGACCGGAAAGCCCGTCCGGATCTGAAGGCCGATTTCACCGGCCTGGAAGTGGAAGACCGCTTCCTGTTCGGTTACGGCATGGACTACAAGGGCTACTGGCGCAATGCCCCGGGCATCTATGCAGTCAAGGGTCTCTGACATCGACAGTCACCTGACCATACCCCCGACGGACTGGTACCAATCGCTGACGGCCGCCGGCCTCCTGAACCCGGCGGTTCACGGGCCTGCCCGCTATTGGTTGCAGGTAGAGGGTTCGTTTACACGGGCCCTGCAGAAACAGTGCAGCCGTTCCTTTCACGTTGAGGTCCGCCGGGAGGGCTTTGCAACGCCGACACAGGAAGAGGCCCGGCGCCTGCGCATTCCCCACCGTCAACACGCCTGGATACGGGAAGTCAGCCTGTGCGGCGACAACCAGCCCTGGGTATTGGCCAGGACGGTCATTCCCCTGAAGTGTCTGGAGGGCGAGGGGCGCCGGCTGCTTCACCTGGGCAATCGACCTTTGGGCGCCTACCTGTTCACCAGCCCCCACTGGCAACGGGGCCCTCTGGAAACCGGCCTCTGCAGACCGGTAATCCCGGGACAGCCGGAACTGGCAAGGCGCTCCCTGTTCAGTGGCCACAACAGCTCCCTGCTGGTTGGTGAATACCTGCTACCGGCGCTGTTTCAGCGGAACACGCTTTAACCGGCCTCCTGCGACTGGCTATAATCCCAGCACTCATTCAATTCGAAGAACACCAGACGGACGCGCGCCATGCTGCCTGACGCTGTGCCAGAACCTATCCAGCGCCGGTTGGCCGACTACGCCAGCCTGCTCAGAATCGACCGCCCGATCGGAACCCTGCTCCTGCTGTGGCCGACCTACTGGGCCCTGTGGCTGGCCGGAGACGGCAGCCCCGCATTGGCTAATGTCATCATTTTCACCCTGGGCGTGTTCTTCATGCGGGCGGCTGGCTGCGCCATCAACGATTTCGCTGACCGGGACTGGGACAAGCATGTCAAACGCACCAAGGACCGGCCACTGACCGCGGGCCGGGTAAAACCCTGGGAAGCGGTGGCGCTGTTCGCGGGACTGTGCCTGGTTTCCTTCCTGATGGTGGTTCTGTTCACCAACCCGCTGACCCTGTATCTGTCGTTCGGCGGTGCCCTGCTGGCATTCATTTACCCGTTCATGAAGCGTTACACCCATTTGCCTCAGCTGTTTCTGGGCGCGGCCTTTTCCTGGGCCATTCCCATGGCCTGGGCGGCGGAGGCCGGCGAACTGAGTCAGCTCACCTGGCTGCTGTTCACCGCCAACGTGCTATGGACCGTTGCCTACGACACCCTGTATGCCATGGTGGATCGGGATGACGATCTGAAAGTGGGCATCAAGTCCACGGCCATCCTGTTCGGAGAAGCCGACAAGGCGATCATTGGCATGCTGCAGGCCATGGTTGTACTGATCCTGATCATGGTGGGCCATCGTGCCGAGCTGGGCACCTTCTACTATCTGGGCGTCGTGGCCATGGCCTGCCTGTTCATTTACCACCAGTACCTGGCGCGGGAACGTGAACGGGACGGCTGCTTCAAGGCGTTTCTGAACAACAACTGGGCCGGCTTTGCCGTTTTTGCCGGCCTTGTAATTGATCTCATGGTCAGCTGAACCTGTCATATACTTGTAACACTTGAGCGTTGTAATGAGGCAGCAACAAATCAAGGTCTGACACAGGTTAAAAGCTCATGACTGGAAAAACTGTCCTGATCGTCGATGATGAGGCCCCGATCCGCGAGATGATCGCGGTGGCCCTCGAAATGGCGGATTATGACTATCTGGAGGCAGCGGACGCCCGGGAAGCCCATGCCCTGATTGTCGACAAACACCCGGATCTCGTACTCCTCGACTGGATGCTGCCCGGCACCAGCGGCGTGGAACTGGCACGCCGCCTCAAGAAAGAAGAAGCGACCGCCGACATTCCCATCATCATGCTCACCGCCAAGGTCGAGGAAGACAACAAGATCCAGGGCCTGGAAGTTGGTGCCGACGATTACATCACCAAGCCATTCAGCCCACGGGAACTGGTTGCCCGGCTGAAGGCGGTCCTGCGTCGTGCGACGCCGCCGGGCGTCGACAGTCCGATTGAGGTGGAAGGCCTGACCCTGGACCCGGTTGGTCATCGCGTCACCACCCAGGAGGGAGCCCTCACCATGGGCCCCACGGAGTACCGACTGCTTCAGTTCTTCATGACGCACCAGGAACGGGTATATACTCGCTCCCAGCTACTGGACCAGGTCTGGGGTGGCAACGTCTATGTTGAAGAACGGACAGTGGATGTGCACATCCGTCGGCTTCGCAAAGCCCTCGGTGACGAATACGATCATCTGATCCAGACGGTGCGGGGAACCGGCTACCGCTTCTCAACCAGAGCCGCGTAAGTAACTCCGGCCAGCTGAGCATCAGCCCCGGAACGGACACAAGGCAGTTTTTGATGCAACACAACTGGTCACGATACCTGCGCTACATTATCGGTGGCCTGATTGGCTCCACGCTGGTTGGTCTTTACTTCGGTGAGCCTGTCTACGGCCTGACCTTCGGGCTGATTGTCTACCTCTGGTGGACGTTGTTGCAGGCCCGGCGCCTTTATCAGTGGCTGGCCAACCCCAGCGCCACCGACGAAGCTCCCCAGAGCATCGGGCTCTGGGGAGATATCTTCGACAACCTCCACAAACTGCACCAGACCCACCTGAGAACCCAGGACCGATTGCGGGCCCAGATCAACCGGGTGCAGGAGTCCACCAACGCCATGCGTGATGGTGTGATCATGACCGACTCCCGGGGGGCCATGGAATGGTGGAACGGCTCCGCCGAATACCTGCTCGGCTTCCGGCGCAACACCGACCAGGGCCAGTACATTCACAACCTGATCCGCATCCCGGCCTTCAAGACCTACTTCGATTCCCGGAATTACCGGGAGCCCCTGGAGATCCATTCGCCGGCCAAGCCCCACATTCACCTGCAGATCCAGATCAGCCTGTTCGGTGACGATGACCGCCTTATCGTTGCCAAGGATGTGACCAGGCTGTACCAGCTCGAACAGATGCGCCGGGACTTTGTCGGTAATGTTTCCCACGAGATGCGCACGCCCCTTACGGTCATCAGCGGCTACCTGGAAACCCTGGTGGACAACGCCGCCGACCTGCCACCGAAGTGGCGCCGCGCCATTAACACCATGGCCGCCCAGTCATCCAGGATGGAAGCCCTGATCACCGACCTGATCCTGCTGTCACGAATCGAAACCGGTGAACAGACGGTCAACGACACCCTCACGGACGTGGACCAGCTGCTGGCTCAGATCTGCCATGACGCCCGGGCACTCAGCGGCGAAAAACAGCACGAGATTACCGTGCATATCGGCGACCACCGGCTACTGAAAGGGGATGAAAGCCAGCTGCGCAGCGCTTTCTCGAACCTGATCTTCAATGCGGTGAAGTACACGCCGGCAAACGGTCAGATCAGCGTATCCTGGTCCACCAATCGGGAAGGCGCCCATCTGTCGGTGAAGGACACCGGTATCGGCATTGACCCGGTCCATATACCGCGCCTTACGGAACGCTTCTACCGGGCCGATCCCAGCCGCCACAAGGACACCGGCGGCACCGGCCTTGGCCTGGCAATCGTCAAACACGTGTTGCTCAACCACGATGGCAATCTGGAGATTCGCAGCCGGATTGGCGAGGGCAGTGAATTTATCTGCCACTTCCCCCGGGAACGACTGGTCGAACGTATCCCGGAGAAAGCGGAAAGCTAGCGCATCCCCGCCCGGAAACGGGCGACAAACCTGGATAATTCCTCGAGCTTTTTCGGGTCTTCATCGACAAACCGGATGGTGACGCTGACAAAATCGGTGTCCTGGCGCTTGTCCACCGCCTGCAACTGGTGCACGTAGCCATTCAGGCGAGCCATCTGGCCCTCACCGGTCTCGATGTCCACCACTGCCTGGTCGAGAATGCCGGGGAATACCTGATCCCGCTTGGCGATCACCCGCACCTCAGTGAGATTGATATCCTTGACCACGGATTTCAGGGTACTTTCCGCGAAGCGCACGGAGGCAAGGCTCATCGAACCGCGGGACGAGGCCTGCTTGGGGTTTGCAGAAGGGGCTGCCTGCGAGGGTGACGAAGGGGCTGAAGCGGCAGGGTTCTCCGCCACGGGCTCCGGCTTGCGGGTCAGCAGGTTGGCCGACTCCTTGAAGGCATCGGCAGGGCTGGCCATGGACTTGCCGCTCCGGTCCATCGCGTCTTTCAGCTTGCGGCCCATCACCTTGATGATTTTCTTGCTTAGCCCCTCAGGGCTAAACGGTTTGCCCAGGTATTCGGAAACGCCTCCCTTGACCGCTTCAATCACATGATCCTTGTCGCCCCGACTGGTAATCATGATAAACGGCACGTTTTCGTACTGGGGCTGCTGACGCATCCACTGCAACAGCTCGAGGCCTGACATCTCGGGCATTTCCCAGTCGCACAGGATCAGGTCAAACGCGGTTCGGGACATCAGCGACTGGGCCCGCCGGCCGTTCTGGGCATCGGTTGTTTCGATCACCGGAAAACGCTGGCGCACGGTTCGCTTGACCAGATCACGTACAAAGCTGGCGTCATCCACCACCAGCGCTTTCAGCATTGCCATAGTTCAGACCTTCCCCAATCCACAACCCGGTTCTATGGTGCAACTATAGAACAAAGCCCCGCGCCAGAAACCTGTCGGCAACAAAAAGACGACAATCGCGATCTCCCGGGAACCGGCAGGTTAAAGAATTGTCACTCCACCTGGCCCCGGACAGTGTTTCCAAGGCAGGAAAACACGCTAACATGGGCCCAGGATATTCCACCATCATTTGCCTGATAGAGGTTCTGTGTGCTGAACACACCCGCAAGGATTCTTCGCCAGGGCGGCCTTACCCGCGGCTTGTTGTTTTCCGGTTTTCTGTCACTCCTGTCCCTGCCCACCCTCGCCCAGGACAACCCTGAGGTTGAGCCGGCGGGGTTTGCCGAATGCAAAGCCCGGCTTCAGGAACAGGCCATTGCCGCCGGGGTCAGCAGCGAGACCGCCGGCGAGGTGATGTCCGGAGTTCAGCATCTGGCCCGGGTGATCGAGCTGGACCGTCGGCAACCGGAGTTCACCACAACGTTCGCCGACTACCTGAACCGACGGGTTAACGAGGCCCGGGTCAGCAAGGGCCGTGAACTGCTTCAGGAACACGAGGATCTGCTGGCCAGGGTCACCCGGGAAACCGGCGTACCGGCACCCTACCTGGTGTCGTTCTGGGGCCTGGAAACCAACTTCGGCAGTTATTTCGGCAAGATGCCGGTACCCAGCTCCCTGACAACCCTGGCCTGTGATCCCCGCCGCAGCACCTTCTTTACCGAGCAGCTGATTGCCGCCCTGCGCATTATTGATGAGGGCGCCATACCGGCTGACCAGATGGAGGGTTCCTGGGCCGGCGCCATGGGCCACGTCCAGTTCATGCCCACCGTCTTCCTGAAACACGCGGTGGATGCCGACGGCGATGGCCGGAGGGATCTCTGGAACAGCCTGCCCGATGCCATGATGTCTGCTGGCAGGTTCCTGGAATCCATGGGCTGGAACGGCGACTATCGCTGGGGCCGTGAAGTGCTGCTGCCCGAGAATTTCGACTATTCCCTGGCGGACGGACGTCGTCTGCCGCTGGAGGAATGGCGCAACATGGGAATCACAGATGCCTTTGGCAATGCGCTGGCCCGTGAACCAATCAAGGCCGCTCTGGTGGTACCCGCAGGACATCGTGGCCCGGCGTTTCTCGCCTATGACAACTTCCGCGTGATCATGAGCTGGAACCGCTCCGAGTTCTACGCCATTGCCGTTGGCCATCTGGCAGACCGGATAGCCGGTGCCGGCAAGTTGCAGAACCTGCCGCCCGAGGATGCCCCGGCACTGTCCCGCGACAACATCATCAGCCTTCAGAACGCCCTTCAGCAACGGGGCTATGAGCCAGGCAAACCCGATGGCATCATGGGCCCGGCAACCCGGTCCGCGATCCGGCAGTTTCAGGCCGCCAACAAACTGGTAGCCGATGGCTATCCCGGTGAATCGGTTCTGGCGGAGCTGGGGATATCTGCAGGCCAGTGATCCACCGGAGAGCCGGCGGCCTACTAATGCAGGTAACCATTCTGACGCGAGACTGATCTGACATGGATTCCATAACCCAGGCCGCCCTGGGCGCCTCCCTGGCCGGCGCCGTCGCCGGCAAGACCCTTGGCCGCTCGGCCTTGCTGGCAGGCGCCGTGCTGGGCACCCTGCCGGATCTGGATGTGGTCATCGACTACGGGACAGCGGTGGCCAATTTTACCCAGCATCGCGGGTTCAGCCACTCACTGTTCATTCTTGCGCCCCTTGCGGTGGCCCTCGCCTGGTTACTCTGGCGCTGGAAACCGCAACTGGGTTTTCAGCGATGGCTCGCCCTGACCGGCCTGATCCTGATCACCCACCCGATTCTGGACGCCTTTACCACCTATGGCACCCAGCTGTTCTGGCCGATCGGGCCACCCGTGGCCATCAGCAGCATTTTTATAATCGACCCGTTGTATACCCTGCCCCTGCTGGCCGGCTGCCTGTTTTTCCTGGCCCGACCGCCGGCCAAAACAGCGGTCATGGCAGGACTGGCCGTGTCTACCCTGTACCTGGGCTGGAGTTTGATGGCGCAACAGGTCATTACCCAACGGGTGCAACCCGCGCTCGCGGAAGCCGGGCTGGAAAACCCCGACCTGCTGGTTCAACCCATGCCTTTCAACACCCTGTTGTGGCGCGCCACGGCTCTGCAGGGTGATCAGCGGGTAGAGATTGTTACCGGCTTTCTGGACGGGGATACACCTTTGAATCTTGAATATTTTTCGCGCCGGCCGGATCTGGCGAAGGCCGTTTCGGACCTCCCCGAGGCTCAGCGCCTGGAATGGTTTACCCGGGGCTTCCTGGATTACGACCAGGTCGGCGACCGCATCACGGCCACCGACATCCGGCTGGGCATCCCCGGCGCTCACCCTTTTAGCTTTGTTCTGGCGACCCGGAATGGCAGCGGTATCGAGCCTACGGCAAGCTTTCGAACGCCGCGCCCCCCGGTGAGCACCGAAGCCCTGGGCCTGCTCTGGTCCCGGATGACGGGAGAAACCCCGGTGCTTTGCCTGGCCAGCCTGAGTTCACCGGCACCGGGACAACGCTGCTGAATACCATGCGACTGGACCAGTTTATTGCCAACAGCACCGAGCTCTCCCGAAAAGAGGCCAAACGGGCCATCAGCCGCGGAGAGGTAACGGTGGATGAACAAACCTGCAAGAGCGCCAACACCCAATTAACCGGCGGCGAACGGGTGGTCCTGGCGGGCGCCCAGCTGTCTTTGCCGGGCGAACGCTACCTGATGATGAACAAGCCGGCTGGCGTGGTGAGCGCGACAACCGACAGCGATCATCCCACGGCGCTGGACCTGTTGCCTGCAGACATCACCCGGAACCTCCACATTGCCGGCCGCCTGGACGCAGACACCACCGGCTTACTGTTGCTCACCACCGATGGCCAGTGGTCGCACCGGGTCACCTCACCGCGAACCGATTGCCCCAAAACCTACCGGGTAACGCTGAGCGAACCACTGACCGACGCAGCGGCACAACAACTGGAACGTGGGGTGGATTTGCATAACGACCCGAAGCCAACGCGGCCGGCCCGGGTGAGGGCTCTGGAAGACCGGATCATTGAGCTTACAATTTCCGAGGGGCGCTACCATCAGGTCAAGCGCATGCTGGCGGCGGTCGGCAACCACGTCGAGGCGCTGCATCGACTGCGGATCGGGCAGGTCGAACTGGATAAGGCGTTAGAACCCGGTGAATACCGGGAACTGACCTGCCAGGAAAAAGACAGCCTGGCCTGAGTCAGGTCCGTTCGAAACGTTGCGCCTGCAGGTTCTTGCGCACGGCCCCGGCTTCGAACACTTCACCATTCATGGCGATGTAGACCCCCGGCGGCAGCAATTGCACCGCGGCCCAGGCAAACCCGACATTGAACACCGCATCGGTGCGGCGCATGCGGGCCGGCTGCATGGCGCCGGTCAGTACAATGGTCTTATCCTTGAGATTGGCCAACACCGCGGCCGTATCCGCCATGGTATCGGTACCGTGGGTAATAACGATGCGGTCACAATCGCATTCTCTGGCCGCCGCCAATACCAATTGGCGATCCTCATCAGTCATCTCCAGACTGTCTTTGCGCATCAGCTCCCGAAGGCGATAGCCCTCATGGATATTGGATTCCGAAAGCAGCTCAGGCAGCAGGCTGTGCCCCACCTCGAATTCGCTGTTGGCATCGAAATACACCTTGTCGATGGTGCCACCGGTGGTGAAAATCTGGATCATGGCGGGATTCCTTTCAGGGTCAGTTCACACTGACCGTGTTGTTGCCTGCGGTCGCGTAGGCCGCGTTCTTTTCCTGTTCGTAGCGCCGGGCCGCAGCAGCCACGGAACCCCGGGCTCCGGTATCAAGCCAGCGTTTGACCCGTCCGGCATCGCCCATGGGCGAGCGGGTACCGAGGGAATCCAGCAGAACCGTAACCACTTCCTTGCCGTTCATTTTCGAAATCATCACCAGGCAACGACCGGCCTCGGACAGATAGCCGGTCTTGCTCAGGGCGACACCCCAGCTATCCCGATGCACCAGGGCATTGGTGTTCCCGAACGACAAGCTGTAACGAGGCTGCCGGAACTGCCCACGGAAATAACCGGTGGTGGAGTATTCCCGGATTTCCGGATGGTCCGCCGCCGCGTTTACCAGCTTCACAAGATCCGCGGCGGTTGAAAGGTTCTCCGACGACAACCCGGTCGGATCAACAAACCGGGTACCGGTCATTCCCAGGGCCGCGGCCTTGGCGTTCATCGCCTCGATAAAGGCATCGAACCCGCCC
>NZ_DDOI01000071.1:10620-11248 GCF_002341575.1 Marinobacter sp. UBA2498
TAAAGGCATCGAACCCGCCCGGGTGGCTACGGGCAAGGGTGTAGGCGGCAAAATTTTCGGAGGACATCAGTGCAACGCGCAGGACATCTTTACGCCGCATCTCCGAGTCGATGCGAATCCGACTGTAGGCGTTGGCGGCGGCGGGCGTATGCCGCTCATGAAAAGTCAGCCACTCATCCAGCGGCTCGCCGGATTCCAGCACGACCAGCGCGGTCATGACCTTGGTGACAGAGGCAATGGGTACGGACCGGTCGGCATTCTTGCCGAAAATCAGCTCGTTATCACCAGCCACGGCAACCGCGGCATTCACCGATGCCAGGTTTGGACCATCCTGTTTCGACGATGCTGACGAACTGGCCGATGCCTCCTGTTGGTGAGCCTGGGACATCCCGGGCTGCAGCGCCAGCAAAAACACCCACCAGATGGCCATACTGCGGATACCCATGCTTCAAAGCCCCTTCACTTGTTAACTGTACGGGCAATCACTGCCCCGCCAGCGGCGGATTATAGCAGTGATTGCCCGGAGTCATCGGATCATGGCAGATCGGTAATGGCCCCGTTGGATGCAGAACCCACGGTGCGAGCGTATTTTGCCAGAACGCCGCGAGTGAACCGTGGCTTGGGCGCC
>NZ_DDOI01000071.1:11375-11586 GCF_002341575.1 Marinobacter sp. UBA2498
ATGGTGTCGCCATCCTCGACCAGCGCAATCGGGCCGCCCTCGGCCGCTTCCGGTGTGATATGACCAACCACGAAACCGTGGCTGCCCCCTGAGAACCGGCCATCGGTAATCAACGCGACATCGCTGCCCAGGCCCTTGCCCATGATCGCGGAGGTGGGGCTCAGCATCTCCCGCATGCCCGGTCCGCCTTTGGGGCCTTCGTAGCGGATGA
>NZ_DDOI01000071.1:11604-47640 GCF_002341575.1 Marinobacter sp. UBA2498
CCCTTGGATTTCAGGTAGCTGGTGGGGTAGAGCATTTCCTGCATGCCCGGCCCGCCCTTGGGGCCTTCGTAGCGGATGACCAGCACATCGCCGGCCACAACTGTGCCGTCGAGAATCCGCTCCTGGGCTTCTTCTTCCGAATGGAATACCCGGGCACGGCCGGTAAAATGCGTGCCTTCCTTGCCGGTGATCTTCGCCACCGCTCCCGTTGGTGCGAGATTGCCAAACAGGATCCGCAGATGGCTGTCAGCCTTGATCGGGTTGTCGAAGGCGTGAATGATGTCCTGCCCTTCCGGATAGGGGTCAACATCAGCCAGGTTCTCGGCCAGCGTCTGCCCGGTTACGGTCAGACAGTCGCCATGCAGCAGACCGCGATCCAGCAGCATTTTCATCAGCGGCTGGATACCGCCGATGGCCACCAGCTCCGACATCATGTAGTGGCCGCTCGGGCGCAGATCCGCCAGCACCGGCACCCGCTTGCCAATCTCGACAAAGTCTTCCAGCTCCAGATCGACACCGACGGTGCTGGCCATGGCCAGCAGGTGCAGTACCGCATTGGTGGAACCGCCCAGGGCGATGACGACCGTAATGGCGTTTTCGAAGGCTTTCCGGGTCATGATGTCGCTGGGCTTGATGTCTTTCTCCAGCAGGTTCAGCACCGCAGCCCCGGCACCCCGACAATCCTCCGCCTTGGTTTCCGACACAGCGTTCTGGGCGGAGCTGCCAGGCAGGCTCATGCCCATGGCCTCGATGGCCGACGCCATGGTGTTGGCGGTATACATGCCACCACAGGACCCTGGCCCCGGAATCGCGGTTTCCTCTATCTGCTTCACCTCAATCAGATCCAGATCACCACGGGCGTGGGCACCCACGGCTTCAAACACGGAAATAATATCGGTGTGGTTCTCGCCAGGCATGATGGTGCCGCCATACACGAACACAGACGGCCGGTTCAGACGCGCCAGCCCCATCATGCAACCGGGCATGTTCTTGTCGCAGCCACCGATCGCCACCAGGCCATCGAACCCTTCACAACCGGCCACGGTCTCAATGGAATCGGCGATCACCTCCCGGGACACCAGGGAATACTTCATGCCCTCGGTACCATTGGCAATGCCGTCCGATATGGTAATGGTATTAAAAATCAGCGACTTGCCGCCTGCCTCATCGGCTCCGGCAGCCGACTCCTCGGCCAGTTGGTTGATGTGCATGTTGCACGGCGTGAGGTTACTCCATGTGGACGCAATGCCGATCTGGGGCTTTTTGAAATCCTCATCGGTAAACCCGACGGCCCGAAGCATGGCACGGCTGGCGGATTTGCCAATGCCATCAACAACGGGGGCCGAATATTTCCGGCGCTTGTCCTGATTCTTGTCTTGCGTCATGGGAGTCTCCTTATCAGGTGGCTTATTCGAACAGACTCTCAGAAACCATGGCTTTCGGCAACGGGCAGGCGAGCAAGCCTGTACGCGGGCGGGTGGAGCGCTTGGCTTGGAGCAGTCTGTAGAAAGATGCAGTTTCGACTGACCTGCATCAATGGCAGTTCACAGCGGTGGTTTTAAAATTCGCGAACACACTGACGCCATGGAGGCATCTCATGCCATTTCCCATTCAAACAGCAGCGGTGAATCACGCCGCTTCAGACTGCCCGGATTTCCGGCGCTGGTGCGATGGTTATGGCGTCATCCAGCACAGTGAAGCCACGCAACATCAGGTCAGCCTACTGGCAGAGCACCTGGTTGCTGCCGGCCACCAGCCCGATGCTGCCACGGTCTATCGTAAACTCGCCGACCTGGACAGACTCACCAGTGCCGGTCTCTGGCTGGTAGTCCACATGACCTACGCCCGCCGGGTTGATGTCTCCGGCCAGCCGCTGGCGCCTCAGGACTTAAAGACCAATCCGGAAGGCCACACCGGCGGGGCACTGAACATGGTGCCGGCCTATGCCGGCTATCTGGCTCTGAACAATCTGACCGGACGCACACGGAGCTGGCTGATGGGCCAGGGGCACTGCGTGGCAGCCGTGGACGCCCTGAACGTCCTCACCGGAAACCTTCATCCGGAACAGGCGGAACGTTATCGAGGGCCGGACGGGCTCTCAACTCTGGTTTCCGATTTCTACAGCTACCGCCAGAAGCCGGACGGTACCATGGCCGCGCCCCTTGGCAGCCACGTCAATCCGCACACCGCCGGTGGTATTCTCGAAGGGGGCTACCTCGGGTTTGCCGAGCTGCAATACGCCCATATGCCCCTGCCGGGTGAGTCTCTGGTGGCCTTTCTGTCTGATGGGGCCGCCGAGGAGCAGCGCGGCAGCGACTGGATCCCCCGCTGGTGGCGCGCCGAGGACTGCGGCGCAGTGATGCCGGTTATGATTGCCAATGGACGGCGCATTGAACAGCGAACCGAGCTGGGCACCCGCGAGGGTCTCGAACGTTTTGAAGCGCATCTCGAACACAGGGGCTTTGTGCCCTTCCGTTTTGATGGCCGCGATCCTGCCGCCTTTGTCTGTGCTCTCTATGAAATGGAGCAGGCACTCGCCACCAATGGCGAGGCGGCGCTACGGGGAGAGAGCGGCTATCCCGTTCGGGTACCCTATGGCATTGCGGAGACCACCAAGGGGTATGGTTTTTATGGCGCCAGCAGCAATGCAGCCCACAACCTGCCACTGCCCGGAAACCCGCGAATGGATGCCCGGGCCAGGGAGCTGTTTAACGAGCATGCCGCCAGATTGTGGGTGGCTCCGGATCAGCTTCAAAACGCTATCACTCATCTTAACCAGCACGCCGGGCAATCTCGCCCACTTGAGCGTGATCATGCTCTCGCGACCCGCAATCCACCGGACCCGATAATCCCCCGGCTTCCAGCCTGTCGGGAATGCACCTCGCCGATGAAGGCTGTGGATGATTTTTTCCGGGCGCTGGTAGCCCAGAACCCCGACCTCAGGGCCAGAGTGGGCAATCCGGACGAGCTGGCAAGCAATCGTCTTGGCGGAGTGCTGGATGATCTGAAGCACCGGGTGAACGATCCCGAGAACGATCAGGAGTCGGTGCACGGCAAGATCATCACGGCACTGAACGAAGAATCTGTGGTATCGGCTTGTCTGGCCAATAAGGCGGGGCTGAATCTGGTCGCCAGCTATGAGGCCTTCTGCGTGAAAATGCTTGGCGCCATCCGCCAGGAGCTGATTTTTGCCCGGCACCAGAAAGAAATCGGGCGGCCTGCCCGCTGGCTCGGCTTGCCGGTTATTGCCACCTCACACACCTGGGAAAATGGCAAGAACGAGCAATCCCATCAGGACACCACCTTCTGCGAAAGCATGCTCGCGGAGATGAACGACGTCTCCCGGGTGGTGTTTCCGGCCGACTACAACAGCACCCTGGCAACATTGCCATCGGTATTCCGTGAAAGGGGCACGATCAGTTGCATGGTGATCCCGAAACGGGAACGCCCCTGCGTCTTCGACACCCGGGAAGCGGAACTGCTGGCGAGGCACGGGGCCCTGGTGGTGGATGAAGATACCTCGTCCGGTGAACCATTGCTGCTCATCGCCAATGGCGCCTACCAGTTATCCGAGTCAATCAGAGCCTGTGAACGCCTGAGGGAGACCGGCACCCCCTTTCGCCTGGTCTATATCCAGGAACCCGGCAGATTCCGCCAACCGAGGGACACCATGGAAGCCCAGGTATGCCTGTCCGAATTCGAGCGGGAGCGCCTGTTCCCCCACCGCATTCGCCGACGGGTTGCTCTCACGCACATGCGCCCGGAGGTCTTCCGGGGCCATCTCCATCCGCTGTTCCCGGAACCGTCGCAGGCCCGGGTTCTTGGCTACATCAACCGCGGCGGGACATTGAATGAAGCCGGCATGCTGTTTGCCAACGGCTGTTCCTGGGGCCATGCCCTGGCTGCCTGTGCCAGCGTGATGGACAAGCCGCCGGGCGAATGGCTGTCCAGTGCGGAGCTGGCAGCGGTAGAAGGCCGGGGGGACCCGGCGGTGATTACCCGGGGCCTGCCCTGAGCCAACGCCTTCTGACAACCGTTTCGATTTCGAGGATCACCAGAACCACCACACCGGAAACCGCTGCAAACGCGAGCATTTCAACGCTCAACGCCTGCGTGCCAAAGGTCTCGTTGAACCAGGGCGTATAGGTAAACAGCAGTTGCAATGCAATAACCGCGGCGACTGCCAACAGGACGATCGGCGTACCCAACACCCCGCGCAGGGTAATTGACGCTGAATCCAGGTATCGCACCGCAAACAGGTAAAACATTTCCATTGCCACAAGCGTGTTAACCGCAAGGGTCCGGGCAGTGCTCTCATCACCATGATGATGCATGGCCCAGTACCAGGCAGCAAAAATGCCACCAAGGAACAGAAGTGAAACGAAGACCACACGCCAGACCACGAATCCCCGAAGCAGGGACTCATTCCGCCCCCTTGGCGGATGCTTCATAACATCGGGTTCCGCGGGCTCAAACGCCAGTGTCATGGCCAGAACCACAGAGCTGACCATGTTGACCCAGAGAATCTGCAGTGCCGAAATGGGCAGGGTCAGCCCAAGCAACAGGGCGGTAACGAGACTGATAGACTCCCCACCGTTAATGGGCAGCATAAAGGCAATGCCTTTTTTGAGATTGGTGTAAACAGTTCGCCCCTCGCGCACGGCTGCCGCAATACTGGCGAAATTGTCGTCCAGCAACACCACCGAAGACGCTTCCCTCGCAGCCTCCGAGCCCTTCACCCCCATGGCAATACCCACATCCGCCCGCTTGAGGGCCGGTGCGTCATTGACCCCGTCCCCGGTCATGGCGACAACTCCATGCAGGGCCTGCAGCGCAGTGACCAGCCTCAATTTGTGTTCGGGACTGGTCCGGGCAAAGACATCCACTTCACCAACAAGATCCCGAAGTTGATCATCATCCAGCTGGTCCAATTCCTTACCAGTCAGAACCCGCCCGGTATTTTTCAGGCCCAGCTTGCGGGCAATAGCGCCTGCCGTGATCCCATGATCACCGGTAATCATCTTCACCCGGATTCCGGCATCGTGGCACTCGGCAATGGCCCGAATGGCTTCCTGCCTTGGCGGATCCAGCAAACCAACCAGTCCAAGCAGTTCTGCACCCTGTTCAAGATCTTCAATGGCCAGTTCGCCAATGCCACGTTCTGCGGGCTTCCGGGCAAGGGCCAGCACTCTGAGACCATCGGATGCCATTTCGGTGATAACCCGCTCCCAGAAATCCCGGCGCAGTTCGCTGGTTTCCCCGGATTCGGCAACCTCGCTGTTACACATATCCAGGATCCGCTCCGGCGCGCCTTTGAGGTAGATCACGCTGTGGCCGTGGTGGTCATGATTCAGCGTGGCCATGAAGCGATTCTCGGTATCGAAAGGGATCTCATCTTTCCGGGGCCAGTCGGCGGCGCTGCCATCAACATCAAACCCGGCTTTGCGGGCAAACACGGAGAGCGCGGCCTCCATTGGATCGCCGGCGATTCGGATTCTGCCTGAGTCATGGTGAACATGGGCGTCGTTACAAAGGGCGGCGGCCCGGGCAAGTTCGTCCAGCAGAGTGGAGTCCGACGGGTGACCATTTTCGGCGTTTACCGCACCATCAAGATCGTAGCCTTCGCCAGTCACCTCGAGCTGAACCCCGGATAACACCGCCCGAGTGACCATCATTTCGTTCCGGGTGAGCGTTCCGGTTTTATCCGAACAGATTACCGACACCGCGCCCAGGGTTTCGATAACCGGCATTCGGCGAACCACGGCCTGCCGGCGTGCCATCTGGCGCACACCGATGGCCAGGGTAATGGTGAGAATTGCTGGTAAGCCCTCGGGTATCGCGGCAACGGTGAGCCCAACCACTGCCATAAACAGTTCCCGGAATGGCAGACCGCTGAATGCAGCTCCGCCAACAAAAATCGCAATGCCGGCGGCAATCACGATGATGGAAAGGATTCGGGCGAACCTGTCCATTTGCTCCAATAAGGGGGTTTTCAGAGTTGTGGTCTGAGCGAGGAGTCCGGAAATGCGACCGATCTCAGTGCGCGCGCCGGTTCGAACCACAACGCCACGGCCGGTCCCGGTCGCAACCATGGTGCCGGAGAAGGCCATCCCGGACTGGTCCCCCAACGGAGCATCTGGAGCCACCGACCCTGTTGATTTATCAACAGCCTCGGACTCACCCGTGAGAATGGCCTCATCGATTTTCAGGTTGTGGGACTTTTCCAGACGCAGATCGGCGGGCACCCGGTCTCCGGGCTCCAACAGTACCGTATCGCCCGGAACCAGATTGGCAGCATCTATCTGATGCTGGCCATCAGAACGCATGACCCGTGCTTTGGGCGCAAGCATGTGGCGAATGGCCGACAGGGCCTGCTCGGCCTTGCCCTCCTGAACGAAGCCCACCAGCGTCTGGATAACAACAACAGCGAGAATGACGCCAGCATCCACCCAGTGGCCCAGGCTCGCCGTGATTACGGCGGCCCCTGCCAGTACGTAAATCAGGAAATTCTTGAGTTGCCGTCCCAGTCTCGCCCAAGGCCCCTTTGCACGAGCCTCCGGCAAAGCATTTGGGCCATGGCGGGCCAGGCGCTGGCGAACCTCATCCTCAGACAGGGGCTCCTTTGCTTTGAGCTCCTGCCTTGCTTCCGCGGACTGAAGCACATGCCACTCCGGCTCCCGCTGCTCGCACTCGCCGTTTTTCAAGACCACCGATTCCGACATCCCCTGAGAGCTCCCTGCCATTGCAACACCCCATTAAACCCCGGAAAGCACCCGGGGTGGTTTGCGCTGCATCAAAGACAGAATAGTCAGGGGACCGCCCCCACAGAAAAGAAAAAAGGGGGAGCCAGTGGCTCCCCCTTTTACGGTCCGTTTAAACCCGGTTTATCCGCTGATAAATACCGGACCAACTCCGAAGTTCCAGAGAATGACGGAACCCACGCGAGTGGATACCAGGATCACCAGGGCGACGGTCAGCAACGCTCCGGCGTACATTACCGCCCGCTCCTTTTCGATGCCCATGACAATCGGCAGCCCGTCATACATGAGATAGGCGCCATAGCAGGCGGCGGCCAGGAAGACGATGGCGTTGAACCAGGGCACTGGATACAGCAGGGCAAATCCTGCGAGGAACAGAGGAGTGCAGGAGTAGGCTGCCAGGGCAATACCGTTCGAGGGTACGTGTTCTTCCTTGGCGCCGTAGGTTCTTGCCATCCAGTTGATGGCATAACCCAGCGCAAAAACGCCGACCAGCATTGCCAGATAGGTCAACACGCTGAGCTGCATTGCACTGATCTCGGTTAACTTGATCAGCCGCTCATTGCCAACCGTCCAGCCGAAATAGGCAGTCGATATATAGGCACAAATGGGAGCTATCGCCGCCAGAATCAGAACATAGGCAACATAGACCCGGCGCGGAGTTTCATGTTCTTTTCTTATGGAAGCCCACTCTTCATCAGGATGGGTAAAGAGACCGAACGCATGTGACAGGAGCATGGATGACCCCCTCTCTCTTCTATTGTTGGTATTTATACGTACGGAACGCGGTAACCGGCAGATCAGACGCTGTTCCTTAATCTTAACTATAGTCAAGAACAGCGATTGCGAAAGCAAAATGACGCAGGATGATCGGGCAAGCTTTTTTCAGCCTTGGCTGGAGGCGGCGGCCGGCGATTGCCGGCCGCGCGGAGTCAGGAATTGCGCGGATCAGTCTCGGCAACCCAGGGGTAATCCCTGTGGCTGTCGCGGAAGGATAACAGGCTCTCTACACCGGAAAAGTCCACCAGGTCCCTGAAATCCAGCCAGTCCACCAGGCAATAAAGACAGATGGCCGGATAATTCCATTCCTCGAACTGGCCCTCTTCCGCCATTGCCGACAGCGTGCGCAAAGTTGTCATGATGCGTTCACGTTGAAGGTTGTAGAACATCAGGTCGGCGCCGGTATCGATTCCGGACTTCTCCGAGAGCAGCAAGGTGACCGCGGAGTCATTGGCGCCATCGATCATGGTCAGCTGGTTTTCCTGATCCCAGGTCAGCGGATCGCGGCCCTGTTTGGCACTGATGTAACGGGCGATAATCCGGGAATCATAGATTTCCTTGCCACCGTCTTCGAGTACCGGAATTTTCAGGGTCGGATTGTTTCGCCGCAGCTCGTCCCGGCCTTCACCATAGATATTGAGATTGAGGAATTCATAGGGCTCTTCGTCCAGCAGGATACGAATGCGCCGAACGTAAGGTGAAGTAGTGGATCCGATCAGTTTCATGGTTTCTCCGGGGATTTCACACTCAGGATCCCAACAGGGATTCAGGGTTGGTGTATGGGTGCCCGGTCGCTTCTGCCACTTCCCTGTAGGTCACCTTGCCCGCGGCCACGTTCAGCCCGGCCCTGAGGTGTTGATCTTCCTTCATCGCCCGATCCGGACCCTTATTGGCCAGGGCCGCCACAAAAGGCAAGGTGACGTTATTCAACGCCAGAGTCGACGTGCGCGCAACGGCACCCGGCATATTCGCCACGCAGTAATGTACCACACCATCAACAATATACGTGGGATCGTCGTGCGTCGTGGCCCGGGAGGTTTCGGCACAGCCACCCTGATCAATGGCAACGTCCACGATAACGCTTCCCTCCGGCATCCGGCGGATCATATCGCGGGTGATCAGCTTTGGCGCAGAGGCCCCTGGAATGAGCACACTGCCGATGACAAGATCGGATTCCGTCACCGCCTGATCCAGAGTCTGGGCCGTTGAAAACAGGGTTGTGATGCGGTTGCCGTAGAGATGGTCCAGGTTTCTGAGTACGTCCATGTTGCGGTCCAGAACCGTGACCTGGGCACCCAATCCGACCGCCATGGCAATCGCATTCTGGCCGACAACTCCGCCACCAACGACCGCTACTCGCGCCGGACTGACACCGGGTACGCCGCCCAATAGCACGCCGCGACCGCCCATGGCTTTCTCCAGGCAATGGGCACCGGCCTGGATCGACATGCGCCCGGCGACTTCCGACATCGGCGCCAGCAGGGGCAAGTGCCCTCCACGGTCGGTCACTGTCTCATAGGCAATGCAGGTAGCGCCGGACTTCACCAGGTCGTCCGTCTGCGCTTTGTCCGGGGCCAGATGCAGATAGGTGAAAAGCGTGTGCTCCGGCTTCAGCATGGCCCGCTCTTCGGCCTGGGGCTCCTTGACCTTGACGATCAACTCTGCGGTATCGAAAACCTCCCCGGCCGTCTCAAGAATTCGCGCTCCGGCCTGCCGATAATCCTCGTCGGAAAAGCCAATGGCGAGGCCAGCTCCGGTTTCCACAAACACCTCATGATTGTTGCCGCACAGCTCATGAACGGCAGCGGGTGTCATGCCTACACGGTATTCGCGGTTCTTGATTTCCCTGGGTACACCGATCCTCATACACAACCTCCAGATCATTCGGGATTTGCAGGTGTCTGACTGTAGTGTAGTCAAAAGGTCCTATACTGGATTGGCAACTGATTGCATCGGTTTACCGGTTCCGGGCGTAGATTTCCGGACAAAAAGACAATCCGACCCAAAAGGAGTAGGACAGATCATGACACCCCTAAAAGCAACAGCGGCAGCCGCAACCTTCTCAATAGCGCTGGCAAGCACGCAGGTACTGGCAGAAATGCAAACCAAGACCGTTGAATACAAGGTCGGTGAAACCACCTTCACCGGTTACATGGCCTGGGATAATGAGTTCGAAGAGAAGCGCCCGGGTGTTCTGGTGGTGCATGAGTGGTGGGGCCACAATGAATTCGCCCGGGATCAGGCAGAGCGGCTCGCCGCCGCCGGCTATACCGCGTTTGCCCTGGATATGTATGGCTCCGGCAAGCAGGCGGACCACCCTGATACCGCCCAGAAGTTCATGCAGGAAGCGACCAAGGACATGGATCAGGTGAAGGCGCGCTTCATGAAGGCGATGGAGATCCTGCAAAACCATGAAAGCGTTGATGCGTCCCGCATTGCTGCACAAGGCTACTGTTTCGGCGGCGCGGTGGTCCTGAATATGGCACGTATGGGCGTGGATCTGGACGGCGTCGTCAGCTACCACGGTGCGCTTGGCAGCCCCATAACCGCCGAAGCCGGAACAGTGAAGGCCAGGGTTCAGGTGTACACCGGTGGTGCCGACAAGATGGTTCCCTCGGACCAGGTCGCCGGCCTGGTGAAGGAGATGCAGGATGCAGAAGTCGATCTCACCCTGGTGAGCTTTCCCGGCGTGCTGCACTCATTCACCAATCCTGGCGCTGACAAGGTCGCCGAGGAGTTCGGCATGCCGATAGGTTATGACGAAGAGGCCGCCACCCGTTCCTGGGAGGGAACCATGCGTTTCTACGAGGCTATTTTCGCCCGGTAACACCGTGCGCTGAACACCGGAACCCGGCCTGGCGGCCGGGTTCTTCTGCTTCAGAGGGACGACGCAATACTGTTGCGAACGTCTGTCATCAGATCATCCAGCGGCAAAGCCCCGGACGCCATCGGGGGATGAATGACGATTTCAATGTCACCGCTGCTGAAGGCAGCACTTCCCTTGGGCAATCGCTGGTGGGACCCACAGATGGTGACGGGAAGAATCGGAAGCTCGCCATCCTGTGCAATGACGAAACCACCCTTCTTGAAGGGTAGTAATTTGCCATCCCACGAACGGGTTCCTTCCGGGAAAATCAGAATGCCGGTGCCGTCCGGGAGCTGGCCGACACCTCGCTTGATGTTCTCCAGTGCATCACTGCCTTTCGAACGATCGATAAACAAATTCCGCGAGGCTTCCAGTGCCAATCCGAACAGGGGCACCTTGCGCAACTCTTTCTTGATCACCCACCGATATTGCAGACCAAGGGCGAGCACCAGCGCCGGGGGATCAAGATAGGAGGCATGGTTGCTCAGAATGACATATCGCTGACCGGGCTCGATGTTTTCCCTGCCACGAACCTTGAGGCGGATACCGCAGACTTTCAGGATAATCCATGCATAGATCTGGGTGCCGTGGAACGCCGCATCCCCTCGCTTCCCCAAAAGGGCTGCAATAACAATCGGGAAGAACAGAATCAGGGTGAGCAGTATGGCCCAGAACAGGATCCAGGCGGCCTTGAGCAGTCGGAGCATGTAATGATTCCTGGAGATCTCGACTTCCGGTTAAACGAGCAGCAGGTCGGTAAAGATTACACAATGATGGGAAAATGACAAAAGCGTGCCACCTTGCCAGGCGTTTTTCAGCCATTAAAAAAGGCAGCCGAAGCTGCCTTTTTGGCGGTTATTGCCGAATCCATCAGGGATTACAGGGCAACAACGTTCTCCGCCTGAGGACCTTTCTGGCCCTGGGTAACGGTGAACTCAACCTGCTGGCCTTCTGCCAGAGTTTTGAAACCGCTGCCCTGAATAGCGCTGTAGTGAACAAAAACGTCCGGGCCGCCTTCACGAGTGATAAAGCCAAAGCCTTTTGCTTCGTTGAAGAACTTAACAGTACCGGTAGTAGTAGACATACTTAAACTTCCTGAAATCAATCATATTATCTGCCGCCTCGCACCTTCATGGTGTCAGGTCAGCGTTTTGCGGAAATACAGAACTCGCGGAATCAAAAACAGGACGGTCACTACTAACTGCGGAGGTACGTCTTATTCATGAAATGCTTTACTGAATCTTTCCTACGCCCTTCACTCTACTCCTGAATCCGAAGCTTGCCAAGGGTATTTTCGAGAATTTGTGTAGGTAGTGGTACTCATCATCCCTTCACCAGGCCAAAGGTGTAAATTCCCAGTGCAGTCATGAGGATGGAGCCGACAACGTGGGCCAGAATACCGGTGATGGCCATGGCCCATTTGCCGTCCTGGATTGCAGCAAACATCTCGAGTGAAAACGTCGAAAAGGTGGTCAGCGCACCGCACAATCCGGTTATGGCAAAGAGCCGCCACTCCGGTGCCAGCGTGGTGCCATGGCTGAAGTAACCGATCAGCAGCCCGATCAGCCAACCACCACTGAGATTGGCAACCAGCGTTCCGTAAGGAACGGCATGGTATGTCGTGTTCAACCACAATCCCAGAGCCCAACGAAGGTTGGCGCCGATGACGGCGCCAACACTCACAGCAACGAACGACAACCACATGTCAGGGCTGTCTCCTGTCAGGCAGGGTTGTGATCAATCACTGTCTCCTTGTTGCGCGCAAACTCATCAAACGGGAAGTCATCGACCGTTAGCATCTCGAGTACCACCGTCTCATACTGGCGCATGAAATCGGCCTCTTCCTTGGTATAGATACCAGCCTTCAGGGCCGCCTCAAACCGCTCTTCCGGATGCAAGGCGGTCATCGGCAATTCACCTTTGGCGTAGGCCTTGGTCGCTTTCCGGTATAGCTGTTCTGCCTTGTCGTAGTCCTTGAGCAGACCGTTGTAGCGAGCCACCGGATTCTCCACGGTGCCCTCGCCATTGGTATGCCAGATGCTGGCAATCAGCTTATTGCGGATAGGCGTGTCTGTGGATATTGCACGAGCCAGTTTGCGCGCAAGGTCGTCTTGCGGACTGCCCCAGCGACGGCCAAGCGGCATCGTGACGCCCCGCAGAACCAGCGCCACGGCGCGATTCGGCAGGTTCTGGAGGAACTCATCCAGGGCGTTTTCAGTGCGATGCAGCAGCATGCCCAGGCTGTACTCCATTACTTCCTTCTCACCCTCTACCGGCTGGGTCTCGTGCCAGTTCTTGAGGACCATGGAAGCCAGGTACAGGTTGGACAGCATATCCCCCAGCCGTGCAGAGATAAGCTCCCGCATTTTCAGTTCGCTGCCAAGCGTGGTCATCGCGGCATCCGAGCACAGACCAAAGGCTGCGCTGAAGCGGGCCACGGCCTGCGCGTACTTGCGACTGGCACTGTCAAACGGCACATCTGCCCGTCCAAGACCAAGAGCCTGGGTGAAGGCGCGGGCGGCATTGCCGAAAATCAGCCCGGCGTGGCCGAAGAACGCATCGTCAAACGCGTTGATATCATCGTTGTCCTTGGCCGCCAGCTCCTTGAGCACATACGGATGGCAGCGAATGGCGCCCTGGCCGAAGATCATCAGGCTGCGGGTCATGATGTTGGCACCCTCAACAGTGATCGAGACAGCGGCACCGCTGTAGCCTATGCCCAGGTAGTTACGCGGGCCAAGCGTGACGGTCTTGCCACCGTGAACGTCCATGGCATCGGTCAATACACCGCGCTGGAACTCGGTAAGGTGGTATTTAAGGATGGCAGACGGCACTGCCGGCTTCTCACCTTTATCAATCATATTGGCAGTGTGGTTTACAGCTGCCTGAGAGATATAGGTCTTGGCGGCGATTCGGGCCAGAGGCTCCTGCACACCCTCCATATCAGCAACCGGCGTATTGAACTGACGGCGGATACGGGTGAAACCACCAGCGGTGCCAACGGCCGACGCAGCCGCACCGGCCGCACCGGACGGCAGGGTGATGCAGCGACCCACCGACAGGCACTCAACCAGCATACGCCAGCCCTGACCGGCCATATCCACGCCACCGATGATGTAGTCCAGCGGAATGAAGACATCTTTACCCTTGATCGGGCCATTCAGGAACGGGCTGCCAATCGGGCAATGACGACGGCCGATCTCCATGCCTTTGGTGTCCCTGGGGATCAGTGCGCAGGTAATACCGTAGTCTTCGGTTTCGCCCAGAAGCCCGTCCGGGTCGAACATGCGGAAGGCAAGGCCAACAACCGTGGCGATGGGCGCCAGGGTGATCCAGCGCTTCTCGAAATTGAGCCGGATACCGACAACTTCCTTGCCATCGACTTTCTGTTTGCAAACGATACCGGTGTCCGGAAGCGACGTCGCATCTGAACCAGCCCTTGGGCCCGTCAGACCAAAGCAAGGAATTTCACGACCGTCTGCAAGCCTTGGCAGGTAATGGTTTTTCTGCTCCTCGGTGCCGTACTTGACGAGCAGCTCGCCAGGACCAAGGGAATTGGGTACGCCCACAGACACCATGAGCGTCTCGTTGGATGCCAGTTTTTGCAGAACTGCAGACTGCGCCTTGGCAGAGAATTCGAGGCCACCGTATTCCTTGGGAATGATCATCCCGAAGAAACCTTCCTTCTTGAGGAAGTCCCACAGCTCTTTGGGCAGATCAGCCCGCTCGACCGCCACGTCCCAGGTGTTACACATGGAAATTGCCTGGACACACTGATTGTCGACGAAGGCCTGTTCTTCCTCGCTCAGGCCGGTATTGCGGTTGATCAGCAGGTTGTGCCAGTCAGGCCGACCAGTGAACAGTTCACCGTCCCAGCCGACCGTACCGGCTTCGAGAGCCACTTTCTCAGTCTCGGAAACCTTCGGTGCGACCTTCTTGAACATCGCGAAAATGCGGGGTGTCAGCCAGCTTTGGCGAAACCCGGGGAGGCCGGCAGCAGCTGTTAGGGCGGCACCAATAAACAAAACCAGGGCCAGCAAACCAGAGGCAAAAATCAGCGACAGCAGGCCGGTAACGGCCATTACGCCAATCGCGGACGTTGCACCAGACTCGCGCCGCATCACAATCAGCAGGCCAGCCAGTGCCACTACAAACAGTATGAAAGTCATCATAGGTTCTCTCTATCATCCATGGTTCGGGAATGTCGAAGACTATAAACCGTTACGTTTACGGTACCGCATCAGATGAGGGCTGACCAGCAAATGCCGCACAGTCAGCCAGTTACGGAGATCACACCTGGCATTATGCGGTCACGATCACACGAATGCCTTCCAATGCCAGACTGGCGTGCCCTATCGCCTCTTTTGCCGCTTCGAACTGATCGCGGAAAAAGTCGATTTCCTCCTCACGAATCGCCGGATTCACCTTTTGCAATGCTTCCAGCCGACGGATTTCCGGTCCGAAACTGGCCTCCAACTGCTCAAGCGCCTGAGACTTCAGGGGCTCCAGATGAGGCTCCGACAACCGCTCCACGTGGTCCACCATGGTTTCCACCTGGGGCCGGATCTGCGGAACGATGGCCTGGGCCGTGCGCCGCCGGATATTCGAGCACATCTCGTTGAGCCGGTCGTGAGGCAACGCGCCCGAAAGCTCCTTGCCATTTACATCCACCAGCAGCCGAAGTGGCGAGACCGGCAGGTAGCGGGTCAGTTGGAGCGCTTCCGGTGCCGGGCAGTGCACAGTAAACAGGGCCTCCATCAACAGCGTTCCGGGCGGCAGCGCCTTTACGGAAAGACTGGCGAGGGCGGCCTTGCCAAGGCCGGAGCTGGTCACCGAGTCCATCACCCCCGTGACCATCGGGTGCTCCCAGCTCATGAAAGCCAGGTCTTCCCGCTCCAAGGCATTCTGTCGGTCCCAGGTCACGGTAATCCCGTCTTCCGGTAATTCGGCGACATGGCCGGCCTGATATTGCTCGCCGGGTCGCAGAATGTCGGAGTGATCGGCATGGTCTTCGACATCCACGCCGAGGATGTCAAAAGCCTCCATCATGTAATCCCGAACCCGGGCCTCGGATTCTTCGTCTTCGATGGCGGCGATCAGATCCTCTGCCACCTCAGGGCGACAGGAATTCAGCTCGATCAAGGCATCACGGCCAGCCTGCAAGAGCGTTTTCAGGCGCGTTGCTTCGTCCGCAGAGGCCTCGACGAGTCCATCAGCCACATCAAGGTCGCCATCAATAGCCTGCTGCCACTGGGCCTGCACCGCTTCCTGAACGGCAACGCCCACCGCGCAGCTCTCGGCAAAGGCGTTCAGGCCCTCGTGGAACCAGCGGAACTGCACCTCCTGACTGGTGCCACTGAGGTAGGGCACGTGAATATCAATCGCTTCTGTCTGACCGATCCGGTCCAGCCGCCCGATGCGCTGCTCGAGCAAGTCCGGGTTTGCAGGCAGATCGAAGAGCACGAGATGATGGGCAAACTGGAAATTGCGGCCTTCGCTGCCGATTTCAGAGCAGATCAGCGCCTGGGCACCCTGCTCCGTGTCGGCGAAATAGGCGGCGGCACGATCACGCTCGATCAGGCTCAGGTGTTCATGGAAGGCAGCACTGCGGATACCCGCTCGCAGCTGGAGATAATGCTCCAGGACCATGGCAGTCTGGGCACTGGCACAGATCACCACCACTTTGGCGGGGCGCAGGCCGATCAGCTTTTTCTCAAGCCATTCAACCCGGGGATCGTCCGCCAGCCACTGCTCCTCGGGCACCAGTTGCTCCGGGGTCAACCCCTGAATACCTGAGGCCTGCCCTTCGTACATGGCCGGACAAGGCAACGGTTCAGGATCGGGTCGACGCTCGGGAAATCCCTGGATGGCCGCCCGGGTGTTCCGGAACAGCACGCGACCGGTACCATGCCGGTCCAGCAGGGCATCGATCACCGATTGCCTCGGATTGTCACCGGCAAACAGCTGGTCCAGCTCTTCACCCAACCATTCCCGCAGCAGCTTATGATCGCCCTCGCTGATATCGGAGCTTTCGTCCTGAAGCCGCCGGACAACACTGTTGATGGCTTCATACTGCTGCTCTTCTCTGCGGAAGGTTTCCAGATCATGGAAACGGGCCGGGTCGAGAAGCCGCAGGCGGGCAAAGTGACTGGCGATACCCACCTGCTCGGGCGTTGCTGTCAGCAAGAGCAGGCCGCGGCTGACCGCCGACAGTTCCTCAACAATCCGGTATTCCGGGCTAACCTCTTCAGGGCTCCACGCAAGATGATGGGCCTCATCAACAATCATCAGGTCCCAGTGAGCCTTGAGGGCATCGTCCTGCGCCTTCTGGCTTTTCTTCAGGAAGTCGAGACTGCAGAGCACCAGCTGTTCGCTCTCGAACGGATTCACCGCATCTTCATCGCCAAAAATATGGTTAACCAGCGCATCCACGTCGCTTTCCTGCTCTTTCAGAGCGTCGTAGCGACCCTGATCCACTATGGAAAATCGCAGATTAAAGCGGCGGAGCATTTCCACCAGCCATTGATGGGTGAGGGAATCCGGTACCACGATCAAGGCACGCTTTGCCCGGCCAGTGTGCAGCTGATAGTGGAGGATCAGCCCCGCCTCGATGGTTTTGCCAAGACCGACCTCATCTGCCAGAAGAACCCGTGGCGCATGGCGCCGGGCAACTTCATGGGCAATGTATATCTGGTGTGGCAGATGCTGCGTGCGGGCGCCGATCAACCCCTGGGCTGACGATGCCCGCAGGCGGTTCATGTGCTGAAGCGTGGCAAACCTCAGGCGAAAGGCGCCGTTGCGATCGAACTGGCCCGCAAACAGCCGCTGGTGCGGCGCAGAAAAATTCACGGATCCGGCGAGTTTCACCTCGGATATTTCGTGCAGATCGGTGCCGTCGTCCCCGTGATACAGGAGCACCCCGCCCCGGTCCTCAACTGCGCGGACGGTGTACCGTTCGCCATCGAAGGTCTCAATCTCTTCCCCCAACTGATAGATGATGCGGGACAGCGGGGCGTTATCAATCGCGTAGGTGCGCTCCTCATCGGCGGCAGGAAACCCCAGGGTCACCCGGCGCCCGGAGATATCCGTGACGATCCCGAGCCCCAGGCCGGTATCACTGTGGCTGACCCAACGCTGACCAATAACAAATTCCGATGTATCCAAGAAACCTCCAGACCAATTAAGTTCTTGTGGCGCCGTTCTCACGCACCCAGTAAGCCGTCGCCCCACATACCGCCGCCGGCACCACAAACAGATTCAGCACCGGCACCATGGCAGCCAGCGCCACCGGCAGGCCAAAGCCAAAGGCAGACAGGCGTGTGTCGCCGAGCAACCGTCGCAGGGCAGGGAAACTCACCTTGTGGTTGTCTGCCGGGTAGTCCACGTATTGCAGCGCCATCATCCAGCTGTTGAACAGGAACCAGAGAACAGCAGCCACCAGATTAACAACCGGTATAAGACCGATGATCAGCAAACCGATAGCCCGCGGCAGGTAATACAGGATCTTCTGAACCTCGCGCCAGAGTGCGCGGGGAATATCCTTGATGATCGATGCCCAACTGTCATCGGTATTCACCTCCTGGCCGGTCAGGTGCTTTTCTGTCAGTTCGGCAAGATAGCCATAGAAAGGGGAACCAATCAGATTGGCAACGATCACAAAGCCGTAGGCGAGCATCAGTACGATGACCGCCCCGTACAGAATCCAGAACAGCCAATCCAGTGCCTGAAGCCACGCCCAGTCCGGCAACCACGACATCGCGGTGGCAATCAGGCCTGCAAACAGCTCTCCCATGAAGAAGAACAGCAATCCGAAGAGCAGAATATTGATAACCAGTGGAATGATGACGAACAGCCGAAGACCGGGCTGACGAATCAGGCGGAAACCCTCACCCAGGTAGCCCAGTCCACGAAAAAAATTACCCTTGAGCATAGCTGGCAGGACCTCCGCTTCAATGACAATGACGGGGCGCAAAGCATATCATGTTGGCAACATTCCCACAGCCCGAGAACGCTCAGTGACTTCCCCGATGGATACATTGAAACAACAACTGACCAGCCTGCTGCAATTCCGCCCCCTCTGGCAGGCAGCCTTTGTGGTTTCCGTTCTGGCCATCGGGTTTCTGGCGACAACCGACAGCCCTCATGCCATACCTTCATCGTCGAACGACAAGGTGAACCATTTTATCGCCTTCCTCGAGCTCACCATTCTCACCCGGCTGGCCTGGCCGGAGCTGCGGGCCATCTGGTTTGCGCCGGCGCTGCTGGGCTTTGGCCTTGGCATTGAGCTTATCCAGGCAACCCTGCCCTATCGGGAATTTTCCCTGGCCGATCTGGCTGCGGACGGCGCCGGCATTGCCATCGGACTTCTTCCCTGGCCCGGCATCCGAAACGCCGGAAAACCGGATTTGCGAAATTCGCCAGAATCGCTGTGAGATATCTCTTACACAGGCGTGAGATCTTGCAGTGACGTTGTGTGCGCGGCAGTGCCAGAAACTCTTTAGGGAAAAGCTAACTCACTGATAACTTTATTTTATTGCAGACACCCACGCTGACATCTCCTGCGATGCGTGCACAGTTCACACGTTTGTCAGAATCCAGTTGGTATATTGTTGTTGTCAAGGATGACAGGGAAATGGACGACGCACTGGATGCACCCCGGCAAGGATCGCGGGGAGAGGTAGGGACACAAGGACGCCTCGCTTAAGGGATAACTATTCGGATAGCCGGCTCGGATGCCGGCACCACGGAGTGGCTCAAGGATCTCGCAACACGGCTGTTGCCAAATGCGCAAGGATGCGCCGACCTGTTCCGAGAAAGGGTAACCGTTTGGTTGCCCTTTATTTTTTTATACCTTCTTTTTTCTCACCTCTGATCCATCACTGGTTGTTCTCGGCCAGGTAGATACGAACCCTATTGAACTCCTCGAATTCGTTAAGATCCGGCCAGGTCCGGGCCTCAAGCGTTGTCTGCTTGCGGTAGGCATCGTCACCCAACACTTTCATCCGCGAATCCGCCAGCAGCACCCGAGGAGCCGCCTCGCGTAAAACGCCGAGCAACGGCCGGTTTTCCGGATCATAGAGCACATCCGCGGCGGTCACGACATCTATTTCGTCCGGTCGGGCTGCCCAGTCAGGGCAAAGGCCAACGGAAACACCATTGAGAGCCGCATTTGCATTGGCCGCGTCCAGCGCAGCCGGATCAATGTCACAGGCGATGGCTTCCTTCGCTCCGGCCATTGCCGCCGCGACAGCCACGATTCCGGATCCCGAGCCGAAATCCAGGACGCGCTTGCCCTCAACCCAATGGGGATTGTCCAGAATCCAGTTGGCGAGCACCTGGCCGCTGGCCCAGCAGAACGACCAGTAGGCGGGTTCGGCAACGACCGCCTGGGCCTCTTCGTGCGATAACGGCCCCTCAAGCACCCTCGGGTCAAAGAGGTACAGGGCAATGCGCTCACAGCCGGCAGGACGGGAAACGGCCACCCGGCCTCGGGAGAGGGTTTTGCGCAGGTGCTGATTCAGACTGTCCACTGACATGGGGTACCCAACCTCAATTTTCCGGAAGGCGTTATTGTACCCGTGACCAGTACGGGAAACAGGCGGCGACAAGCAGAAAAACCCCATTTCCGCTATACTGCCGCCTCCATCTGACAACTGGTTTACCGCTGAAATGGCAAGCAGACCCGACACCGACGACTACCTTTCCCTGTTCCTGAACGATGTGCCGCTGATGGACGTCCGGGCACCGGTAGAGTTCAGCCGTGGCAGCTTTCCGAATACCGAAAACGCGCCCCTGATGAACGATGAGGAGCGCCATCGGGTTGGCATCTGTTACAAGGAGAAAGGTCAGGACAAGGCGATTGAACTGGGGCACCAGCTTGTGTCCGGTGACATCAAGGCCCAGCGCATTGAAGCCTGGAAACGTTTTGTCGCCCGCCACCCGAACGGCTACCTGTTCTGTTTTCGGGGCGGCCTGCGCTCCCGGCTCACTCAGCAGTGGATCCGGGAGGCCGGCATTGACTACCCGCTGGTCAAAGGCGGCTACAAGGCATTGCGCCGATTCCTGATCGACAGTCTGGAAGCGCAGATCGAATCCGGCGAGTTCCGCATTCTCAGCGGGCGCACTGGAACCGGCAAAACGCGGGTTCTGCAACAGTTACCCAATCCGGTGGATCTTGAAGGCCTGGCCAATCACCGGGGCTCCAGTTTCGGGCGTCAGGTAACACCGCAGCCTTCACAGATCGATTTCGAGAACCGGCTGGCGGTCGCCATGCTCAAAGCCCGCCACCTGAACAGTGGTCCGGTCTATCTGGAAGATGAAAGCCGCCTGGTGGGCCGTTGCGCCCTGCCCGAATCCCTCAAGGAGCGCATGGCCAGGTCGCCGTTGCTGATCCTCGAGCAACCGATGGAAGAGCGTATTGGCATCATTCGCGAAGATTATGTTGAGGGAATGTACTCGGATTACGTGGATCGCGACGGGGCCGAAGCAGGCTGGCTGAATTTCCGGGACTATCTGCTGAGCGCCATTGACCGCATCCGCAAGCGCCTGGGCGGGGAGCGACACCAGCAGCTGCGCGGCCTGATGGACCAGGCACTCCTGCAGCAGGAAGCCACCGGAGAGACAGCGGCCCATAACGCCTGGATCCAGTCACTGCTCCAGGATTATTACGACCCAATGTACGACTACCAACTGGGCAAGAAAGAAGGCCGGATTCTTGTTCGTGGAGGCCCCAAGACCATTCTCGACTGGGCCAACAAAAGCTCGGTTGCGTAAGGCCCTGACTGAATATTACGCCTGCAGTACACACTCACGACATTTGTCTGCTATATAAAGAAGTAGACGAATCATGTTGTTGCAGGAATTTGTCCGTTAATCAGACACTTATGAAAAATACCAACGAACAAGGAGTCCTTTATGGAAGACCTATTTGGCGCTGAAGGCGGTGCCTCGGAACTCATGAATCAGGCCATGGCTCTGGTCATGACATACGCCCCCAAGGTCGTGTTGGCCATTGTCACTCTGATTGTGGGCATGTGGCTGATCAACCGGTTCGTCGGCGTTCTAGATAACAAGCTGGGCAAAAAAGACCCCACTCTGAACAAGTTTCTCTGCGGCCTCATCGGAGCAATCCTCAAGATTCTGCTGCTGATCTCTGTCGCCTCCATGGTCGGCATTGCCACCACCTCCTTCATTGCCATTATCGGTGCTGCCGGCCTGGCCGTCGGTCTTGCGCTTCAGGGCAGCCTCGCCAACTTCGCCGGCGGCGTGCTGATCCTGATCTTCAAACCGTTCAAAGTTGGTGACGCGATTGATGCTCAGGGCTACCTCGGCTCCGTCCGCGAAATCTCCATCCTGTACACCATTGTCGACACCTTCGATAACCGCCGGATTGTGATTCCCAATGGTCAACTGGCCAACGCCAGCCTGACCAACCTGAGCGCCTATGAAACCCGTCGCTGCGACATGAGCTTCGGCATCGGCTACGGTGATGACATCGACAAGGCCAAGGCCATCTGCAAGCGCCTCATTGAAGAAGACGAGCGCGCACTGAAGGACCCCGAACCACTGGTCGTTGTTGGTGCCCTGGGCGAAAGCTCCGTCGATCTGACCGTTCGGGCCTGGACCAAATCAGGTGATCTCTGGCCCTTCTACTGGGACATGCATGAGAAAGTGAAGAAAGCATTCGACGCCGAGGGCATCAGCATTCCGTTCCCCCAGCGCGATATTCATATGATTAAAACCGACTGAGATTCGCGATCGGTTTCTCATTGATACATCCGGTTACTCGCAAACTGCGTAACCTCAACTAAGCTGACCATTAATGGCGGGGTTGACCAACCCCGCCAGGCCATCGGGGCCAGGCAATTAGATCAACACAGGCTCCGGAACGCTGTCATTGCTGGTAGGAGGTTGTCACTATGCCGGTACAGCAGTTGAAGGAATTCCTCGATGAGGCGGGTGTGGAATACATGTGCCTCTCCCACCCTCCTGCATTTACCGCCCAGGAACTCGCCCACCACGTCAAGATTGCCGGCGACCGTATCGTCAAAACGGTGATCATCGAACTGGATGGTAAAATGGCAATGCTGGTGATGCCGGCCACCTGGCGAATCCGCTGGGACAGGTTATCCCGCATCCTCGACACCGACTTTCTTGACCTCGCTGACGAACAGGAATTCCAGGACCGCTTCCCGGATTGCGAGGTAGGCGCCATGCCCCCCTTTGGCAACCTGTTCGGAATGACCGTCTATTGCGCCGAAGCGCTGACCGAGCAGCCCGAACTGGCGTTCGCCGCAGGCAGCCACAGCGAATCGGCACATATGAAAACCTCGGATTTCCTGACCCTCGTGCAACCCATGGTCCTGAACCAGGGATTCAACAAACCGGGTGCACAGAAGCCCGCCTGGCTGATCAAGAACCGTCGCAGGCCTGACGACGCTGCCGAGCCGCGGGTGTCAGGTATGGCAGGCTATTGAGGGTTTTCATTCCGGCTTGATCCCGGTCTCTTGTCTGGCTGCCGTCATCGCGTAAACTGAGGGCATCAGACAGGAAACCGATATGACTCAAGTCTTTGATATTGTCGTAGTTGGTGCCGGCATGGTCGGCGCTGCTCTCGCCACTGGCCTCGGCCAGAATGGCTTCCGCGTTGCCCTTGTCGACCGGGCTCCGCCCCCCGACTTTGACCCGGAAAGCGCCCCGGACATCCGGGTTTCTGCCCTGAGCGCCGGCAGTGAGCGCTATCTCCAGAGCCTGGGCGCCTGGGACCACATCCTCGGGATGCGCTCGACGCCCTATAGGCGACTGGCCGTGTGGGATGAAACCCGCTATCCACTGCAGAACCTGGTGCCCCGAAAACTGGCTGAGGTCCAATTCGACGCCACCGAGCTGGGCGCCCACCACCTGGGACACATCGTCGAAAACTCAGTAACCCAACAGGCGCTCTGGCAAACCGCCGAGGCCTGCCCCCAGATATCCCTGTTCCACGGTCAGGGTGTCGCCTCACTGGCGCAGTCCGGTGATACAGCCACGGTCACCCTGGATGACGACCGCGAGCTGCTAGCAAGCCTTGTAGTCGGTTGCGATGGCGCCCAATCCCGGATCAGGGACCTGGCCGGCATCGGCGTAACCCGTAACCAGTATGACCAGCAGGCAATGGTTATCTCGGTACGCTATCAGGGGCCGGTTGAAGACATTACCTGGCAGGGCTTTCACCCCTCGGGGCCCCGAGCCTTCCTGCCATTGCACAGTGCCGGTCCGGAACATCCGGGTGAAAGCTGGGGCTCCCTGGTCTGGTACGATTCGCCCGATGAACTGGCACGCCTGAAAGCCCTGGACGACAGCACCCTGATGAGCGAAATCCAGTCGTCGTTTCCCGCGAGTTTGCCCTTGCTGACCCACATCGACATCAAAGCCTCGTTCCCCATCGCCCGCCAGCACGCCAAACAATATCACTCTGGACGAGTTGTCCTGGCCGGTGATTCTGCCCATACCATCAACCCGCTGGCCGGCCAGGGGGTGAACCTGGGATTCCAGGATGCGCAAGCCCTCCAGTCAGCCCTCAAAGAGGCCAAGCGCGCCGGCGATGATCTGGCAAATCCGAAGTGGCTGAACCTCTACGAACAACAGCGCCGGCCGGCGAACCGCAGAATGATGCTGACCATGGATCTGTTCTACCATCTGTTCAGCAACCGGATTCCACCCGTCCACCTGCTACGCAACCTCGGCCTCGGCGCCGCCCGCGCCCTACCCTTCGCCCGCAACCGGGTTGCCCGCTACGCCATGGGCATCGACGAGAAACTGCCGGCCGTGGTGCGGCAGATAGCCTCCCGGATTCCGGGCCTGAATCAGCTTTAGAGCCAAACAACAATCCCAAGGACAAGTGCAAAGGAGCCACCATGTCAGAGACGATTTTCACCAAGATCATCAACCGGGAAATTCCCGCGGACATCCTCTACGAAGACGACATCGCCCTCGCTTTCAGCGACATAAACCCCCAGGCGCCGGTTCATTTCCTGGTCATCCCGAAAAAGGCCATCGCCACCATTAACGACATCACCGAGGAAGATCGGGAACTGGTGGGGCATCTGTATCTGGTGGCTGCGAAAATTGCCAAGGAGAAGGGCTTTGCCGACGACGGCTATCGAGTCGTCATGAACTGCGGGGAAAATTCAGGGCAGACGGTGTTCCACATTCATCTGCATGTTCTTGCCGGGAAGCCGCTGGGCTGGCCGCCGTATACCGAAAAAATGAAGCATGCCTGATTGCTTTAGGCTTGGGTGCCGGCAAGCGGTCCGGTAATGCTGTTTGGGACACGCTCAAGGCATCCATGCGCGCTTAGCTTTCGCCATCCCTGGCGAAAGATAGTCCCAAACAGCATTGCCGGCCCACTTGCTCAAACCTGGGAGCTATCGCTCGTAGGCGCCCAATTATCTGTTTTGTTAAGGGACCAGGCTGACTCCCAGCTCTGATCGGACGGCGTGTGGTGCGGCTTTCCGGGACTGTCTTTCGCCATGGATGGCGAAAGCCAAGCGACCATGGACGGCTCGAGCGTGTCTCGGAAAGCCGCACCACGCGGCGGCCCTCCTCCCAGGCCAAAAAATCAGCGGCCGACGACTTTCTCAGCCTCTTCAACCGGCGTATGACGAACGTCCTCGCCTTTGACCATGAAAATCACGTTCTCAGCAATGTTACATGCGTGGTCACCCACCCGCTCCAGGGCACGGAGCACCCACATCACCGACATGCACCGTGAAATGTTACGGGTATCTTCCATCATGAACGTCAGCAGGGTCCGAGCAGCTGCCTGATATTCCTCATCGACGCGCTTGTCTTCCTTCATGATCCGCAACGCCTGCTCGGAATCCAGCCGGGCAAAGGCATCCAGGGCATCGTGAAGCATGCTGAGCACGTGGGTGCCAATGTGGCGTACTTCCACATAGCCCCGCGGGGCCTGGCCCTCTTCCTGCAGCTTGATGGCCAGCTTGGCGATTTTCTTGGCCTCGTCGCCAACCCGTTCAAGGTCGGCCACCATCTTGATGACTGAGATCACCAGACGCAGATCCCGGGCCGTCGGCTGGCGACGGGCAATGATCAGGGTGGCCTCCTCGTCGATTTCCACTTCCATCCGGTCAACTTTCTTGTCGTTGGCACGGATTTCGTCGGCCAGATGACCATCGCCATCCACCAGGGCGAGGATGGCATTATCGACCTGGGCCTCAACCATGCCGCCCATTTTGAGGAACTCGGTCTTGAGCTCCATCAGTTCGTCATTGAACTTGTGGGAGATGTGATCCCCGTAAACGTCGTCCTTCTTTGTAGGCATACTGTTCTTCTCCAAAATTCCTCAGGTCCGGAATCAGCCAAAACGGCCGGTGATGTAGGACTCGGTCAGTTCATGTTCCGGCGAGGTGAATACCTTGTTGGTCTCGTTCACTTCAACCAGGTGTCCCAGGTGGAAGTAGGCCGTACGGTGAGATACCCGGGCCGCCTGCTGCATCGAGTGGGTCACGATAACGATCGTGTAGCTTTCGGACAGTTCGGCAATCAGCTCTTCCACTTTCGCGGTCGCAATAGGGTCCAGGGCCGAGCAGGGCTCATCCATCAGCACCACTTCCGGGCTCACGGCAATGGCACGGGCAATACACAGACGCTGTTGCTGGCCGCCGGACATGCCGGTTGCGTTGGCGTCCAGGCGATCCTTTACCTCTTCCCAGAGGCCGGCCTTGCGCAGACTGTTTTCCACTATCTCGTCCAGATCCGACTTGCGGTTGGCCAGCCCGTGAATCCGGGGGCCGTAAGCCACGTTGTCGTAGATGGACTTGGGAAAAGGGTTCGGCTTCTGGAATACCATACCGACCCTGGCCCGCAGTTCGACCACATCCCGCTTGGGGTCGTAAATGTCGTGGTCGTCCAGTTGCAGGGAACCCTTCACACGACAGATATCGATGCTGTCGTTCATGCGATTCAGGCAGCGCAGGAAGGTGGATTTGCCGCAACCGGATGGGCCGATGAAGGCAATGACTTCGTTACGGCCAATATCAAGGCTGATCTTCTTGATCGCGGGGGCATCCCCGTAGAATACCTCGACATCCCGAAGCTTGAACTTGGGGTCGTCCGAGTAAGGCTTACCGACGGTCTTGCCTTCCTCGATGATGGTTTCAGCGGGCTTCGATTCCTGAACTGGCACGGCAACCTCGTCCGGTTGGGTAACTTCACTGGTAATGGTTGTATTCACACTATTCATCTTGATTCTCCTTACCACCGGCGCTCGAGACGTTTGCGCATCCAGATGGCCAATGCGTTCATACTGATCAGGAAGGCCAGCAGCACCATGATGGCTGCCGACGCTCGCTCAATAAAGGCCAGCTCCGGGCTGCCCGCCCACAGGAACACCTGCACAGGCAGCACCGTCGCCGAATCGAAGAACCCGTCGGGTACGTCCACAATGAACGCCACCATACCGATCAGCAGCAGCGGTGCGGTTTCACCCAGTGCCTGGGCCATACCGATGATGGAACCGGTGAGCATACCCGGCATGGCCAGCGGCAGCACATGGTGCAGAACTACCTGCATCTTGGATGCACCGATACCTTCAGCGGCCTCCCGGATCGAGGGTGGTACGCTTTTGATCGCGGCCCGGCTGGAAATGATGATGGTCGGCAGAGTCATCAACGTCAGCACCAGACCACCAACCACCGGAACCGAACGTGGCATCCCGAACAGGTTGATAAACACCGCGAGGCCAAGCAGACCAAAGATGATGGAAGGAACCGCCGCCAGGTTGTTGATATTCACCTCGATAAAATCGGTGAATTTGTTCTGGGGCGCGAATTCTTCCAGGTAGATCGCCGCGGCCACACCAATCGGGAACGAGAGGATCAGGGTAACGAACATGGTCAGCAGCGAACCGACAATGGCGCCAAGAATACCTGCCTTGGACGGATCACGGGAATCGCCGCCACTGAAGAACACATCATTGAACGATGTCTCGATAACGTCCCGCTCCAGAAGCTCATCGACCCAGGTTTTTTGCTGGTCGTTCAGCTTGATCGAGTAGGCATCATCCCCTGCATGCTTGACGTAGACATCCACATCCGTGTGCGTGAGAAAGGTCATGGTCTGGGTGGTGCCCAACCAATCGGGGTTTGCCTTCAGGGCATCCCGTAGCGTCACCGAGGCGTACGGGTTGATCAGCTCGCGAACCTGATTCCGGTCATCCTCCGTTGCTCCAGGGATCTCCTTGATCAGTGCCTGAACCAGAGGCTCGACAAAATCGGCCATCTTGATCTGACGCTCGTCCGTGGGATCATCCAGATACATCATCTCACCATCCAACTGCACATCCATGGTGATGGTGGTCTTCACGAAGCCGGTATAACCCTTGCCGATGATATCGGTGAACAGGATTAACAGGGCCCCCAGGGCAATGGCGATTGCCATGATGCCGTAGGCGCGGAAACGGCGTTCCTTACGGTAGCGACGCTTGAGCGACTGGCGGACAATCTCCGCCTGTGAACGTTGGTCAGTCATACTGTTCCCGATATTTGCGTACGATTTTCAGTGCAATGACGTTGAGCAACAGGGTTGCCAGGAAGAGCATGGCGCCCAATGCGAAGGCAGCCAGCGTCTTGGCGCTGTCGAATTCCTGGTCACCGGTGAGCAGGGTCACGATCTGCACGGTTACGGTGGTAACCGTTTCCAGCGGGTTGGCCGTCAGGTTAGCAGCCAGACCAGCGGCCATGACCACGATCATGGTTTCACCGATGGCCCGGGAGACCGCCAGCAGAATACCGCCCATGATGCCGGGCAGTGCAGCCGGGAAAATCACCTTTTTCATGGTCTCGGACTGGGTGGCTCCGAGCGCAAGAGAGCCATCACGCATGGCCTGGGGCACGGCATTGATCACGTCATCCGACAGGGAAGACACAAACGGAATGATCATGATGCCCATAACGGCACCAGCGGCCAGGGCACTCTGGCTTGATGCCTCGATACCCATGGATGCGGCCAGATCGCTGATAAACGGAGCGACCGTAAGAGCGGCGAAGAAGCCGTAAACCACGGTGGGAATACCCGCCAGCATTTCCAGTAACGGCTTGACCACACCGCGCACCTTTCTACCCGCGTATTCCGACAGGTAAATGGCCGACAGCAAGCCCACCGGCACAGCCACAACCATGGCAATGGCAGAAATCAGAAGGGTACCTGTAAACAGGGGAATCATCCCGAAGGCGCCCTGAGAAGCCACCTGATCGGCCCTCAGAGCGGTCTGGGGGCTCCAGTGACTACCAAAGATAAATTCGGTGAACGGGACCTTGCCAAAGAAACGAAAAGTCTCGAACGCCACCGAGAAAATGATTCCGACGGTGGTCAATATAGCCAGGGCCGCACAGGCGAAAAATACCCACTTGAGAATGGACTCGACCTGGGAACGGGCATTCAGGCGGGGGCGAATTCTCAACCACCCGAGAAAACCCGCAAGCACGGCAACCGAGATTACAAGACCAGACATCAGGAACCGACTCTGCGTGCGCAGTGCCTGTAAACGCTCGGCGGCCTCAGCTATCGGTGCTTCAACGAAGCCAGGAGGCAAGGCTCCGCTGGCCACATTGCTGATCTTGCTCAACAGCAGGCTCGCCTCACCGTCGGTCGCCGGGATTATACCTTCAGGCAAACCACCAATAACGATCATCTGGATGACTTTGCCCTGGAATGCCGCCCAAAGACCAAGCACGATAAGAGCGGGGATACCGCTCCACAATGCCGCTCGGGCTCCGTAATAAAAAGGCAGGGACTTGAGGTGACGGATCCCACCCAGCGGCATCGCCAACGACCGGGAGCGAGCGTAACCGAGCCAATAGGCCACGATCGCCAGCACCAGAGTCAGTAATAAAAGATTAGCCGGTTGCATGAAAATTCCTGTATTCGACTTCGAATTGGCGCACAGTTTACAGATTCAGCTCTGAACTCGCACCGGATCGTCCAAACGTGCAAAAGGTGCGGGCCTCCAACGAGACCCGCACCTCCATTCTTGACCGGACGACGGTCTTACTTGAGCTCGTCCAGGGTCAGGTTCGGCATGCTTTCTGCCTTGTCCATCAGGTCCATCAAAGCAGCCCGCGGCGGCACGATCAGGCCCACATCTTTCAGGTAGCCGTTCTGGCCCATGGCAGCGTTGCTGGTGAACTCACTGACATACTCCGCAATGCCCGGAACCACACCAACATGAGCTTTCTTCACGTAGAAGAACAGCGAACGGGCCACCGGATACTCATCCGCAGCAATGGCTTCGGCAGTCGGGATCATACCGTTCAGAGTGGCAGCCTGCAGACGGTCTGCGTTTTCTTCCAGGAAGCTGTAACCGAATACACCGTACATGCCGGTGTCGCCAATCAGCTTCTGCACGATCAGGTTGTCGTTTTCACCCGCTTCGATAAAGGCGCCGTCTTCACGAACGCTTTCGCAGATGGAGGCGTGCTCGTCCTTGCTCAGGCTGGCGGCTTCAGGCAGCTCGTCGCAACCAGCGGCGAGAGCCAACTCGTTGAAGGAATCACGGGTGCCGGAAGTCGGGGGCGGACCCATTACACGAATCGGCTTGTTCGGCAGGCTGGAGTCAACATCGCTCCAGTTTTTGTTCGGGTTGGCTACCCACTCGCCGTTAACAGGCACTTTGGAACCGAGGGCCAGGAACAGCTGCTCGAGGGTGATATCGAGGTTCTCAGCTTCTTTAGAGCTGGCGATCACGATGCCGTCAGAACCAATGCGGAATTCGGTGATGTCTGTAACGCCGTTGCTCTGGCAGAGTTCGAACTCGGACGTCTTCATGCGACGTGACGCGTTGGTGATGTCCGGGTGCTGGGTGCCGATGCCCTGGCAGAAAAGCTTGAGACCGCCGCCTGAACCGGTGGATTCCAGCTTGGGTGTGCTGAAGTCGGTCTTGGTGCCGAAACGCTCGGCAACAACTGTGGCGAACGGATAAACAGTTGAGGAACCCACGATGCTGATGGTGTCACGGGCCATGGCTGGTGCAGACATGGCGGCTACGGAGCCGGCCAGTGCTACAGTCGCGAGTGCTTTGTTCAGTTTCATCACGTCATGTCTCCATTTTTTGGTTTGGACGTTTTGTCGGATGTGCTTTACCGATGGGTGCAGACTAATGGCACTCTGTGACAACTTTGTTACAGCTTCTGAAATATAGTCAGGAATGTTCAAATTTGCTTGCAGCGCTGCTTCAGCCCGCTACCATGCGTGTTAAAACAATTCCAGTCTCGCAAGAAGGCAGTACTATGACAGCGTTAGATGATGACAAACCCACGCCCCGTGGCGAACTCACCCTGCAGATTATCCCGCTCCCCTCAGACACCAATGCCAATGGCGATGTCTTTGCCGGCTGGCTGGTAAAACAGATGGATCTCGCCGCGGCGACCATGGCCGGACGGATTTCCCAGGGCCGTAACGCCACCGTGGCCATGGACCGGATGGAGTTCCTGTCACCGTTGCGAGTAGGGTCCCAGGTAGGTTGTTACTGCGAACTCGTCGATATCGGCCGCAGTTCCATGAAAATCAGCGTGGAAGTGTGGACCCTTGACCGCACTGCCAAGAATCCACGTAAGGTCACCGAGGGTCTGTTCGTCTACGTTGCCATTGATGAGCACGGTCGGATCCGCGAGGTGCCGGAGCAGGTTCTCTGACCCTGAGCCGCTCTATTTCCAGCCGTGCAGAAGGCGGGCGTAGTTAAGACGCTCCCAGGTTCGGGCATTGGGGGCGTTCGCCATTGACAGGACGCCCCGGGCTTCCGCCAGCGAGCGGTATCCCATTCCGGAGAGCCGAGCCGTCATTTCCCGGGTAATCCTCGACAGGGCGCCAGTACCCTCCGACAACACGGCCGAGACCACCTGCACAGCGGAAGCGCCCGAAAGAATGGCTTTTGCCGCATCGTCACCACTGTGAACGCCACCCGAAACCGCCATCTCCAGTGTTGTCTGGCCAAACAACATGGCGGCTGCGTGTAACCGCAACGGCAGCTCGGCACTGGTCGACAGCACCACCTCCCGGCTTAACTCCAGCTCATCCAGATCCATATCCGGCTGATAGAACCGGTTGAACAACACCACGCCCCGGGCCCCCGACTCTTCGATACCGGCGACGAACGCAGGCAAGGCCGAGTAGAAAGGCGATAGCTTGACGCTGACCGGAATGCTCACCTGCTCAGCCACTGACCTCACAACCGAGAGTTGTCTCTGTTCCAGTGCCTCCGCTGTTTCCTCCGGATCCGAGGCCAGGTCATAGAGATTCAGTTCGATAGCATGGGCGCCCGCCGCTTCCAGCTCACGTGCATGCCGGGTCCAGCCACCCGCTGAAATACCGTTGAGCGAGGCAATCACCGGCACACCCAGCGAATGTCGCAACAGCTCCAACCGCTGCAGGTAGCTGTCCGATCCCATCTCGAACAACTCGGATTCGGGAAAGAACGATCGGGCTTCGGCGTCCATGTTGATCCGCGAATCAATAAACCGGTGAGCCGCCATTTGCTCCTCCACCAACTGCTCCTCGAAGAGGGAATGCATCACCACGGCACCGGCGCCAGCGTCAACACAGGCCTTCAGCGCGTCCAGGTCATCGGTCAGGGGGCTGGCGCCGACCACAAGGGGGGAGCGAAGCTCCAACCCCAGCCAACGGGTTGCCAATTCAGTCATGACGTTCACCCTTTTCATTGTCAGCGTCAGAAGTTTCATGGGGCTCAAAGTGAATCCCCGCCAGCTGCTTGTAGAGCTCACGCTGTTCAGTGGCCGCCTCCGAAGCCGCAGCCACCAGCTGTTCATAGCGTTGGAGATCCCGCAGCTCCAGCATCCGGAAGCGGGCTTCTTCCTGCATGTAGGCTTTCATGGTGACTTTCTGACGCAGGGAGTCCAATTGCAGGGGCGGCAGCCCCTCGTGAATACGCCGGGGATCAAACCGGTACAGCGGCCAGGCCCAGCTGTCTACCGCCCGCTTCTGCTGTGCGGGCGAGTGCACCAGGTCGTAACCGTGGGCAATGCAGGGGCTGTGGGCGATGATCAGTGCCGGGCCGTCGAAGCTCTCGGCTTCCTGCAGGGCCTTGGTGGTGTGGTTGCTGTGGGATTGCATGGCAATCTGGGCCACGTAGACGTGACCATAACTCATGGCCAGCAGGCCCAGATCCTTCTTCCGGGTGGCCTTGCCGGCAGCGGCGAACTTGGCAATCGCACCCATGGGGGTGGCCTTGGACTGCTGCCCGCCGGTGTTGGAATAGACTTCGGTATCGAGTACCAACAGTTTCACATTCTGACCCGAGGCCAGGGCGTGGTCGAGACCGCCATAACCAATATCGTAGGCCCAGCCGTCGCCCCCTATTACCCAGACACTCTTCGGACAGAGCTCATCGGCCAGACTGTCCAGTTCCCGGGCCTCTGGCGTCTGCTTGTCTGCCAGCCAGTTCCGCAGCTGCTCAATGGCTGTGCGTCTGGCTGCCATTGCCCATTCATCAACGGTGGTGCAGGCGCTGGTCAGCTCCGGGTAGAGTCCGTCAGGTAGTTCTTCCCGGAACCCTTCCAGTAACTGCCAGGCCCGACCGACAAGCTTGTCCAGCCCCAGACGCATGCCCAGGCCCAGTTCCGCCGCGTCCTCAAACAACGAGTTGTTCCAGGTAGGACCACGGCCGTCGGCGTTCACTGTGTAAGGCGTGGTGGGCAGATTGCCACCATAGATCGAGGAACATCCGGTGGCATTGGCAATCAGCAACCGATCGCCCACCAGCTGGGTCAGCAGACGGATGTAGGGTGTTTCACCGCAGCCGGAGCAGGCGCCGGAATATTCGAACAGGGGAATCAGCAGCGGCAGGGATTTGAAGTCCCGGGGGATACGGTCTCTGGGCACAGCCGGCAATTGCCGGAAAAACGCCAGGTTCTCTGCCTCCACCTCACGGTGCGCTTCGATCGGCTGCATATTGATCGCTTTGCGTTTGGGCTGGGTGCGGTCCTTTGCCGGGCAGACCTCGACACACAGCCCACAACCGGTGCAGTCATCCGGCGCCACCTGAATCCGGTAATCCAGGCCCTCCAGTTCAGACGTCTGGGTTTCCGGCACCACCTCGAACGCCTCCGGCGCCCCTTTGACCGACTCGGGCTCAAACACCTTGCTGGTGATCGCGGTGTGCGGGCAAATCATCGCGCAGAAGTTGCACTGCACGCAGAGGTCGGATTCCCAGATCGGGATTTCCAGGGCGATGGTTCGCTTCTCGTACTGGCTGGTTCCCGTTGGCCAGGTACCGTCCGGCGGGAACGCACTGACCGGCAGTTTGTCCCCCTGCCCCTCCAGTAACAGGCGAGTGACTTTCTGCACAAAGTCCGGCGCATTCTCGGGCACCCTTGGCGGTCGGGTGCGTGTTGCCGTCACCTTGTCCGGGACCGGCACCTCATGCAGGTTGTCCAGGGCCGAGTCCACCGCTTCCACGTTGCGGCGCACCACCTCCGGCCCACGGCGGCCCCAGGTTTTGCGAATGGATTCCTTGATATGGGCAATGGCCTCTTCCCGGGGCAGGATATCTGCCAGGGCGAAGAAGCAGACCTGCATCACGGTGTTGATCCGCCGCTCCAGACCCGCCTTTTCCGCCACCTCGGCGGCATCAATCACGAACAGCCGAGCCTTGCGCTCGACCAATACCCGCTGGACCTCGACCGAGAGCCGATCCCAGATCTCGTCCTTTGACCAGGGCACATTGAGCAGCACCGTGGCGCCCTCGGCAGCGTGTTCGAGCACATCAAACCGCTCCAGAAACTGGGGCGCGTGAATGGCGACAAACTGGGCCCTGTTGATCTGGTAACTGGAGCGGATCGGCAGCGGCCCAAATCTCAGATGGGAGACAGTGGTAGCGCCGGATTTCTTGGAGTCATAGACAAAATGGCCCTGGGCAAACAGCTCCGTGCCCTCACCCAGGATCTTGATGCTGGCCTTGTTGCTGCTGACAGTGCCATCGGCACCGAGACCGAAGAACAGCGCCCGGCGGGTTTTCGGGGATTCAATATCCAGTTCGCTATCCACCTCCAGCGAAAGGTGGCTGACATCGTCCCGCACGCCGACGGTGAAGCGGGTTTTCGGCGCTGCCGCTTTAAGTTCGTCGAAAATGGCGCAGACCATGGCCGGCGTAAACTCACGGGAAGACAGCCCATATCGGCCGCCAATCACCCGGGGCAGTACCTTCCGATCCCCCCGGCTGTAGGCCTCCATCAGGGCACCGCTGACTTCCAGCAACAAGGGCTCACCCTGGGCTCCCGGTTCCTTGGTGCGATCCAGCACCGCGAGATGTTCGACGGTATCGGGCAAAGCGTCCAGAAAACGCGACGTGGCAAAGGGCCGGAACAGGCGGACCTTGAGAACCCCGACCTTCTCACCCTGCGCCAGCAGCCACTCCACCGTTTCATGGGCGCATTCGGCCCCGGAACCCATCAGGATGACCACTCTGTCGGCCTCAGGGTGCCCAACATAATCAAACAGACGGTATTGCCGACCGGTGATACCGGCGAAACGGTCCATCACGGCTTCAAGCTTCCCCGGGAATGCCTGATAGAAGGGATTGATGGCCTCCCGGGCCTGGAAGAAGGCGTCCGGGTTCTGGGAGGTGCCGCGAACCACTGGCCGGTCCGGTGTCATCCGGCGGCTGCGATGTGCTTCAACTCCGTCGTGCGATACCAGCGCCTGCAAATCCTGGTCACTGAGCGCCGCAATCTTGGAGATTTCATGGGAGGTGCGAAAGCCGTCGAAGAAATGCATCACCGGCACCCGGCTTTCCAGGGTGACGGCGTGGCCGATGGCCGCAAGGTCCTGGGCCTCCTGTACCGACCCCGAAGCCAGCAGGGCAAAGCCGGTACCGCGGGCACTCATTACATCGGAATGGTCGCAGAAGATCGACAAGGCATGGGTGGCAACGCTGCGCGCAGCAATATGCATGCAGAAGGGCGACAGCTCACCGGCAATCTTGTACAGATTGGGCAGCATCAGCAGCAGCCCCTGGGACGCAGTAAAGGTGGTCACCAGTGAACCGGCCTGCAGTGCCCCGTGCATGGCACCCGCGGCACCAGCCTCGGACTGCATTTCGACCACACTTGGCACCTGCCCCCAGAGATTGGGCTTGCCCAGGGCCGCCCAGTCATCGGCATGCTCGCCCATGACCGAAGCAGGGGTAATCGGATAGATGGCAATGGTCTCGCTCAGGCGATAAGCCACCGAAGACACCGCTTCATTGCCATCGAGGGTATGAAACTCCATGGCCACAACTCCTTGTGGTGAGGCCGAAAGACAGTTCTGAGTCTAGTATCGGCCGGGCCAACCGCAAAGGAACGGGATTGATCTGAGACAGATTTGAGGAAGAAACAGGTTCAGGAACTGGCTGATCCTGCCTGAATCAAATCTTGGAACAGGGAATGATAATCGCCGGCCAGGCTGGATGCCCGCCAATCCTCCGGCGGGCAGGCCAGAAGCTGTCCTTCCAGCAGCTGTTCAAGCGTGTCGGCAACCACTTCAGCCTCCATCGCCGCATTTTCCTGATGACTCTCATAGCGACACAGATCCGGCACGTATTCGCGATAGGCCAGGCGATCCGGCGCCAGTGGCACGCAA
>NZ_DDOI01000071.1:47712-47976 GCF_002341575.1 Marinobacter sp. UBA2498
CAGTGGCACGCAACCTGAAGCCATGGCTTCCAGCATCGACAGCCCCTGGAAATCGTGCAGTGCCGTGGAGATCACAATATCGGCCTGACGCAGCAACTGATCATAGTCTTCACGATTCTCGAAAAACCCCCAGTGTTCGATGCAAGGACCAAACTGTTCCCGGATCCGGTCAAATGCCTTCGGATAGCTGCGAAATCGCTCACCCACCACACTCAACCTGAACGGCATCGAACGCTGGTCCAGCACCTGCAGGAACTTCAGCAG
>NZ_DDOI01000071.1:48108-49446 GCF_002341575.1 Marinobacter sp. UBA2498
CCCAGCGATGGTTCCAGAGCAGATGGGGGCAGGCCCGGTTCATAAGTGGCCGGCGATCAGCAAACAACCGGTCCTCGATCGGCACCGGTATCACCCTCGACTTGTCCCGCAGGGTTTCGATCAGGCCCTCGGGCACTGCGTCGGGCAGCTTCTTGAGGAAAGAGTCGGCGCCAGCCAGAAAACTGTCCCGGTTCCAGCCACTGTTGAACACGACACAATCGGCCGAAAGCGCGCTGTACAGGTTCACCATCTGCGGATCGGCACTGGCGTTCTGGCCACTGGATACCGGGAAGGCGAACTGGTTTTCATGCATGTACAGCAGGCAGGGGGTATTGGCCAGGCGCGGATGTAGCCCCCGCAAGGTTGCCAGGTCCACCATGGAGGTGGCGATGATCAGATCCCAGGATTCCTGCAGGAGCGGCTCATTCAGCCAGCTCAGTGGATTGCCACGGATACGCCAGCGGAAGAATCTTGGCGGCAAAGCAAGAAACTGCCATTCATAACGCGGAAACATGGCGCTCAACTGCTCCCGCCAGCGCCTGTGACTGGCGGCATCGTAGCCAGACAGAAGGAGTATTCTCGGCGTGGTTCCAGAGGTCGTCATACGATGTCTCACTAACCAGCCTGAATCTCAGGCCGAGCCCGGGAGAGTGCCCAAAGCCCGAGCACCGGACCGGGGAACAGCAGGAGAACCACCCAGACATTCAACTGGCCCCAGAGCCCACTGGTCAGCCAGATGGCCGGCAGCGTCAGACCAAACCCGACCGCATTCATCACCGCCAGAGAGGAGCCTACCGACTCCCTCGGCGCCGTTGCCGAGGCCAGCGCCGAGAATTGAGGTGAGTCGGCAACCACAGCAATGCCCCAGACAATGAGCAAAACGATCAGCAAGGCCGGCGATAGTCCGTTCAGCCAGGGGTAAACCAGGCAGAAGGCCCCGGACACCATCAGGGCTCGCCGGGCCACCCATTCACTACCCCGTGTTCGGCTGAGCCGGCCACCACCGACGCAACCTGCCGCACCAATGCCAATGACAGCAAACGACAACCAGGGAATAAGTGCGTCACTCTGCCCCATCCGCTGCAGCTCCCGGCCGATGAGCAGGGGTGTTAATGTCCAGAACGCGTAGAGCTCCCACATATGGCCGAAGTAACCACCGGCCACTGCCCGGAATCTCGGGATGCGCAGAGCCGCCAGCCCCTGGCTGAGGGGCAATCGCCCGCTGCTTCTAGGCAGGTGCGGGCCGTCACCCAGCAGAAACACCAGCAGCCCTCCGGCCACGGCAAGACAGGACGCCGCCATCAGCGGCCACTCCCAGGGCATGCCCAGGGTTGCTCC
>NZ_DDOI01000071.1:49559-49831 GCF_002341575.1 Marinobacter sp. UBA2498
AGCGCCGTTCCCAGTGTCAGCATGCCCACCAGCCAGGCCAGGGCAGCCCCGGCATACTTTGGCGTCCAGGCAATGACCATTTTCATGCCCAGGGGATAGATCCCGGCCAGACACAGCCCGGTGGCAAAGCGCAGGAGGAAATCGAGCGGCGGCGCACCGGCAGCGAAAATAAATCCACCGTTAACCAGAGCCCCCAACAGGCTCGACAGCGCAAAGATCCGACTCGCGCCAAAGCGGTCGGCCAGGCCGGTCACCGCAATGGTCAGGGTGCC
>NZ_DDOI01000071.1:49962-51638 GCF_002341575.1 Marinobacter sp. UBA2498
GCGATAAACCCGGCCTGCACCGCCAATGTCAGCCGCCCGAGATCACTTTCGGTCAGGCCAAGCTCGCCGGCCAGCGACAACCAGACACCGTTGATACTGAACCAGAGCGAAGTGCCGAAAAGCTGGGCCAGAACGATCACAGGGAGGGGGTAACGTCGTAGCAGGTCGATCATTGTTTCACCAGTCGGTCCAGTCGCAGGCGCTCCCGGTCGTCGAACAGTCTTCGCCCGCCCCAGGAAACTGCCATCAGGGCACCGAATCCGGTGCCGACGGTGATGATCAGCATCACCAGAATCTGGTATTTCACCGCCACTGCCGGCGGGCTGCCTGCGAGAATCTGGCCGGTCATCATACCGGGCAGGCTGACGATGCCGGCAGCGGCCATGGCGTTGATGGATGGCATCATACCACTGCGCATGGCGTCCCTCCGGATATCCTCCAGCGCCTGCTTCCAGGTCTGGCCCAGCATCAGGCGGTTCTCGATGACGGCCCGCTGCCGCCAGACCGATTCGTTCAAACGATCCAGCGCCAGGCTGACGCCTGTCATGGTGTTTCCGAGCATCATGCCCAGAAGGGGAATGGCATACTGTGGGGTGTACCAGGGGTCTGGGCCGATCACTACCGAGAGCGCCAGTACCGTCACCGAGAAGGACGATACGAACATCGATCCGGTGCCGATACCGAACGCCCACCAGCCCTGGAGTCTTCGGCCCTGACGTGCCACAACCTCCCGGCCGGCAACCAGAAGCATGACCAGGGCCATCAGGGCGATCCAGTAGAACCCGGACGACGCAAACAGTGCCTCCAGAACCAGCCCGATCAGCGCCAGCTGAATCACCGTTCGAAGTGCAGCGATCAACAGGTTTCGGGTAATGCCCAGCCGGGCCAGATACCCCGTCCCAGCCAGGGCGAGCACCAGCAGCGCCGCCAGCCCCAACTTCCACCAGGCCAGATCAATCACTTCCATCTGCGCGCTCCAGACTGGTGCCAAGAATCCGGTAATGGGCATCGGCCACCCGATGAATCTGGCCAACATCATGGGCGACCCAGAGCACTGCGATCTGCCGCCTCCGGATTTCCTCAAGCAACCAGGTTTCAATCGCTTCTGTGCTGTCGTTGTCGAGGTTGGCGGTGGGTTCGTCCAGTAAGAGAACCTCAGGCTCAAGCAGCAGGGCCCGCCAGAGCGCCAGCCGCTGCCGCTCACCGGAAGACAACCGGCTTACCGACCACTCCAGCACCTCGGGCGGGAAGCCCAGCGCTGACGGCAAATCTGCCTTCACATGATCCGGGAAGTGACCTCCAACCTCATCAAACCACCACTGGCTGTCTGCCGGCACCATCACCACCCGGCTTCGCCATTGGTGGGCGGGCAAATCCTCCTGGCAGGTATCAGCCACAGACACGGTGCCCCCATGGGGCTCCAGGTCCGCCACGGCTCTCAGCAGCCGACTCTTGCCACTGCCTGACGGACCGGACAGACAGACAACCTGTCCACCAGGTACCGTCAAAGACACGTTACTGAGAGTGCCAACACAGAGATTTTTCAGGACCAAATCTGTCAAGATAGCCTCATCAGGGCTCGCCAATGTTCATAACGGATATACCATTGCACAGTGTCCTGCCAACAACCAGCCACACAGGCCAGGGATGTATGAAGCTTCGATCTCTTGTTACGT
>NZ_DDOI01000071.1:51742-53612 GCF_002341575.1 Marinobacter sp. UBA2498
CACACTGGCAGTTGCACTGATTGCCCCGCCGTTGGCAGCAGAGGTCAGTCTGGCACCGTTTGCCGGTTTTCGCATGAGCAGTTCGGTGGATATCGAGACCGCCGGCGCCAGCACCTCAGACCAGATCGACTTCCGGGATTCCGCCAGCCAGGGACTGGTGTTCAATTTTGATCTGGCAGAGCCCGGCAAACAGGGAGAGATTTATTTCGGCCGGCAGAACACCTCCGCCCGACTGGACAATGGTCTGTTTGCACCGAGCCTGGATTCCATCGACCTGACCATCTACCAGCTCCAGTTCGGCGGGCTGTATTTCCCGGCTGGCCAGAATCATGGCGGGTTTGTCTCTGGTGTGTTCGGCGTTACCCGCCTCGAGCCGGACGATTCACGGTATGAAACCCATCACCGGGCCGCCCTGTCCATTGGCGGCGGGTACCAGTTTTTCCTGACGGAACAACTGCGCCTGAGGCTCGATCTGCGTGGTGTTTACACAGCCCTGAACTCGGGCGGCTCCGCGTTCTGCTCCGGCGGCTGCGAACTCAGATTCGACAGCAGCGGCTACCTGCAGGTGGAAGCCGCCGCAGGGCTGGCCATTCGGTTCTGAAGCCCGGTCAGGCCGTCACTGGCCGCCGCTGGGGCAACAAAACCGACAGCAACGCGGCCATGGCCACCAGACCCGACGATATCCACAAGCAGGCCTCCAGCCCCCAGGCCTGGTAGACCCAGCCGGACAGAATCGTTCCCAGCAACCGGCCGGCGGCATTGGACATGTAATAGAAGCCCACATCCAGGGACACCCCATCACCGCGGGCATAGCTAACGATGAGATAGCTGTGCAGCGACGAGTTGACGGCAAACAGCACGCCAAACAACAGCAGGCCACCAACAATCACGAACTGGGGTGACCAACCCGCTGCCAGGCCGATGGCAATCGCTGCCGGAATCAGCGCCAGTGCTGCCGCCCAGAGCACAGCAGGCTGCTTGCCTTCCATGTTGCCGGTGATGCGCGGGGCAATGGTCTGAATAAAGCCGTAGCCGATAATCCAGCTGGCCATAAAGCCGCCCACTTTCCAGAAGTCCCAGCCAAAGACCGTGTGCAGGTAAACGGGCAAAGCAACCACAAACCAGACATCCCGCGCGCCGAACAGAAACATCCGGGCCGCCGACAAGACATTGATGGCCCGGCTTTTGGAGAGGATCTCGCTGAACTTCGGTTTGGCCTTGCTCTTGCCCAGATCCTGTCCCAGCAAGAACAGGCTGGCCAGCCAGACCAGTCCCAAAGCCACCGCCATGATAATCACGGCACCCTTGAAGCCGGCCGCCATCAGCAGGACCCCACCGAGGAAAAAGCCCACACCTTTGAGGGTATTCTTGGAGCCCGTCAGAATGGCCACCCACTTGTACAGGGTGCCCTGCTGCTCATCCGGCACCAGCAACTTGATGCCGCTCTTGGCGGACATCTTGTTCAGATCCTTGGCAATGCCGGACAATGCTTGCGCCGCCATCACCCAGGGCACCGTGAGCATCGCCGCCGGCACCGCCAGCATGCCCAGCGCCACAATCTGCAGGAACAGCCCGATGTTCATGGTGCGGTTCAGGCCCATGCGGGCACCCAGGTAACCGCCCACCAGATTGGTCACCACCCCGAAGAACTCGTAGAAGATGAACAGCAGGGCGATTTCCAGCGGCGAATAGCCCAACTGGTAGAAATGCAGCACCACCAGCATCCGCAGGGCACCATCGGTGAGGGTGAAAGCCCAGTAGTTACCGGTGATAATCAGGTACTGTCGGATGGCGGCCGTCATATCACGCCGAGCCCACCCGGCGCGCCAGTTCGGCGGTGCGGTTGGCGTAGCCCCACTCGTTGTCGTAC
>NZ_DDOI01000071.1:53712-54137 GCF_002341575.1 Marinobacter sp. UBA2498
CGTACCAGGCATAGATTTTCACCTGGGTACCGTTGACCACCATGGTGGACAGAGCATCAACGATGGAGGAACGCGGGTCGGTCTTGTAGTCGATGGACACCAGTGGGCGCTCTTCGTAGCCCAGAATACCGTTCAGTTCACCCTCGGCAGCCTCTTTCAACAGCTGGTTTACGGTGTCCCTGTCGGTAGCCGATTCCACTTCAAACACGCAATCGGTCAGCGACGCGTTGGTGAGCGGCACGCGCACGGCGTGGCCATCCAGGCGCCCTTTCAGTTCCGGGAATATTTCGATAATCGCCGTTGCTGAACCGGTGCTGGTGGGGATCAGTGAACTGCCGCAGGCTCTCGCCCGGCGCAGATCCTTGTGGGGCGCATCGATAATGGTCTGGGTGTTGGTCAGGCTGTGAATGGTGGTGATGGAGCCG
>NZ_DDOI01000071.1:54243-55862 GCF_002341575.1 Marinobacter sp. UBA2498
AGTTGGTGGTGCAGGAGGCGGCGGTCACAATGCGGTCGTTGGCCGGGTCGAAAATATCATCGTTCACACCAACCACAATGTTCTTGGCGCCCGCCTCCTTCACCGGTGCCGTGACCACGACCCGTTTCACGCCCTGGTCCAGGTACGCCTGCAAAGCACTGACCTTCTTGTTCACGCCACTTGCCTCGATCACCAGATCGCAGCCGGACCAGTCGGTTTCACCGATGCTCCGGTTGTGAGTCACGCGAATGCGCTGGCCCTCGATGACGATATCCGTTCCGTCGGCAGTGGCTTCCCGACTCCAGCGACCATGGATGCTGTCAAAGTTGAGCAGGTGAGCCAAAGTACCGGTATCGGCGCCCGGATCGTTGATGGCCACAAACTCCATATCTGGCCAGCCCCAGGCGGCCCGCAAGGCCAGACGACCGATTCGGCCAAATCCATTAATGCCTACTTTGATCTTGCTCATGTTGTGCTCCTGATAAACCTGTTCCGTACATTAGACCCTGCGGACATTACAGACATTGGACAGATGGGCGGTCTGCCATGGCCTGCAATCGCGCAAGCGGGTTCTCTATCAATCGGCCGTTATGGCTGGCGGTTTCATCCAGCACCCGGGCCAGCCACTGCGGAATGCCCGGGTTCAGGGAATAGTAGATCCACTGGCCCCGACGCTCCGTGGCCAGCAGGCCGGCATCCCGCAACGTGGCCAGATGCCGGCTGACTTTCGGCTGGGGCGCTTCAAAGGCTTCGGTAAGCTCGCAGACACAGAGTTGCCCCTGGCTGCGGATCATTAACAGCGCCGCAAGGCGGAAATCGTCGGCCAGCGCCTTGAACACCGTGACCGGGTCATAGCTGGCGGGTTTCGCTCCAGTTTCTTTCTGATGAATGAGTGCGAACAGGGCGACTCGCTCTTTGATCTCCTTAAGCCTGAGGGCGAAAGTGGAATGGCGGTTTGCTGGTACCGGATCGGCAAAATCCCAGGCAATCTGCTGGGCCGGCTGGCAGACCGCACCGCACTCGCTGGAAGCTTTCTCGCAGAGGGTAATCACGTAATCCCAATACTGTTCCTGCAAATCTGCCAACCGCTTGCTAGAAAGCCCTTCCGTCGATACGCCGGCTTCCTCAAGAACCTGCAATGCCATCGGGTGGGGCTCGGTTGGCTCGGTACCGGCGCTGGCCACTTCAAACCGGTCCCCGGCTATGTCCCGCAGCAAGGCTTCTGCCATAAGAGAACGGGCACTGTTGGCGGTACAGACAAACAAAACGCGGCGCTTCATATCTGCTTCCCCATATATTCGGCTTTATGGATATCCAATTTTGTGCATAATAGATTCAGTCTCCCTACGAGTAAAGGAATCATCAAATACGATGAGCACCAACACAGAAATAACCCGGGCTGAAGACGCCGACGGCGGCATGGATTTGTTCGGCAAGTTCCTGTCGGTATGGGTAGCCCTGGCCATCATCGCCGGCGTGGCGCTCGGTCAGCTCGCACCAGTGGTACCCGAGACCCTGTCCCGTTTCGAATACGCGCAGGTCTCCATCCCCATCGCCATTCTGATCTGGGCGATGATTTTCCCGATGATGGCGCAGATTGATTTCAGTGCGGTGGTCGG
>NZ_DDOI01000155.1:0-1245 GCF_002341575.1 Marinobacter sp. UBA2498
CTTGCTCCGGTCCGGGTGGCAGCCTTGCTCCGGTCCGGGTGGCAGGCTTCACGTGGAATGGGTGGCAACCTTCAGCGGTTTACGCACCAATGGCGGTAACTTCTCAGAATGCAAGATTTTAGAGCGAAATCACTGTCAGGAATGGCTCGAAAACGCTCCCGAAGCCTTCGGCGAAGAGCTTCCGATTATCCAGAAAGAGTTCGACGGTTTTGAAGATACCCGTGGACGCCGAGATTCACTTGTTCTCGACAAAGACGGCAACCTGGTCATTATCGAAAAGAAGCTGGATGACATCCGATCGTTATGTGGTCTGGCAGGCGCTGAAGTACGGCGGCTACTCCGCGAATCTGAGCAGTTCCTAGCGCCTGATATTCGTGGCGGCTAAATTCCGCAAAGAAGTCACCAATGTGGTGTTATGGCTCAGCCAGTTCTGATTGCATTCTCTTCCTTGCGCTTGTCTTCTACCGCCTGACACGGCCGGTTTCCTCCAGAAAACGGCAAAAAGGGGTAGAGGCGCAATCAGGTTTAGGTATCGATGCCATTCGCAATCTGATCAAAGCCAATCCCCTGGAGGCCGCGTTGATGGCGTTCGCAGTGGGTATCGCAGAGCAGAAGGATCCCAGGCTCAAATCATTGCTGATGGAAGGTGGCATGGTGCTGATGAAACGGGCCGAGTCGTCTGACCCCGACCGGGTCGTTGCATATAAGACTCCCGAGAACGAGAGTGAAACCAAGCCAGATTCTAATACCCCTCAATAAGTCAAAGTTGTTGTTTTTTCGAGGTTAATTGCGGATTACGGGATCTTAGTCCGGGTTTAACCCGGTAGGGCAGGAATTCCTAGTAGGGTGAGTTCAGGTAATTGAAAGGCAACTTTCGATTTCCATGGAATGAAAGGATATTTGAACTCATTAGGAGGAACGCCCTATGAATTCCGCAATCCGTATTACCAGCGCCGCACTGTTCACAGCCTCGCTTGTTACTGCGCCCGTCGCTTTAGCTCAGAGCAACGCGGAGAGGGACCAGTCAGGCCCCTATGTCAGCGGCAGTTACGGTGGCTACAAATCACACGGCGGCGAGTTCGAGGATGAAAACGATCTGCTTGGCGCCGCTGTCGGCTACCAGTTCAATCCGTTTTTTGCCCTGGAGGCCGAATACATTGATTTCGGCAACTTTGGCGAGGACGAGGTTGAAGGCAAGCTGAAAGGCTTTGGCCTGAGCGCTGTTGGCCGTCTGCCTCTGACCGA
>NZ_DDOI01000155.1:1316-9123 GCF_002341575.1 Marinobacter sp. UBA2498
GGCGCCGGTGTGGATTTCCGGGTAACGCCCGCGCTGACGGCATTCGCGGAATACAATCGCTACAACGTCGACATTGATAAAGAGGACTTCAACGGCCAGGTAACCAACAGCGGTCCGGAGTTTGATACCGGTCGGGTCGGCCTGAAACATCAGTTCTGATGAGTGCAGGGCGCAGCGCGGGGCTGCGCCTTTCTCTTTTACTGAACGTTTTCCTGCTCGCCAAACTGGCCGGCGAATAACGCTGTGGAAAGATAACGCTCGGCGGTATCCGGCAGCACCACCACGATGTTCTTGCCCTGGTACTCCGGCTGCTTGCTGATGCGTACCGCAGCCGCCACCGCTGCGCCGCAGGAAATGCCGCAGAGAATGCCCTCTTCCTGCATCAGCCGATGGGCCATGTCCATGGCGTCTTCGTTGGTAACCGTCTCCACCTGGTCAACCATTTCCAGATCCAGATTCTTGGGCACGAAGCCCGCACCGATGCCCTGGATCTTGTGGGGCGCCGGCTTGATGTCTTCGCCGTTCATCATCTGGGTGATCACCGGTGAGTCGGTAGGCTCGACGGCAATGGTGGCGATCTGTTTGCCCTTGGTGCCTTTGATGTAGCGGGAAACGCCGGTCAGCGTGCCACCGGTGCCCACGCCCGCCACGAAGATATCGATTTCACCATCAGTGTCTTCCCAGATTTCCGGGCCGGTGGTGTCCTCGTGGATTCGGGGGTTGGCCGGGTTCTGGAACTGCTGGGGCAGGAAATAGTTATCCGGGTCTGACGAGAAGATCTCTTCGGCCTTGGCGATGGCACCCGGCATGCCTTTGGCAGGTTCGGTCAGCACCAGTTCTGCTCCCAGTGCCTTCAAGACCTTGCGACGCTCAAGACTCATGGAAGCGGGCATGGTAAGGATCAGTTTGTAGCCCCGGGCGGCTGCCACGTAGGCCAGGGCGATCCCGGTATTGCCGCTGGTGGGTTCCACAATAGTCATGCCCGCCTTCAGGGTACCGCGCTTCTCGGCGTCCCAGATCATGGCAGAGCCGATCCGGCACTTAACGGAATAGGCCGGGTTTCGGCCCTCAATCTTGGCCCAGATCGTGGCGCCGTCGTTCACGCGGTTCAGTCTGACCAGTGGGGTATTGCCGATGGACAGGGAATTGTCCTCGTAGATGCGAGCCATGGCGTTCTCCTTGTTACTTTGTTTTTATTCAGTCTAGCACCACTCAGGAACCCACTGAGCGCGCTTCCAGCCGGTTGCGACCGTTCTGCTTGGCCTGGTAGAGCGCCTGGTCTGCCTGTCTGAGAAACTCTGCTGGCGAGTCGTCGGGGCCCGGTACGCCAGTGGCAAGGCCAATGCTGATGGTGAGGTGAACGTTGTGTTCTCCGCATACCGAGCAGCTTTTTTCGACGTGTTTGCGGAAGGATTCCAGCCGGTTACGAATTTCGGTACTGTCATCATAGCTGGCGAAAATAACAAACTCTTCGCCACCGAAGCGCGAGAGCCGGTCGGTTTCCCGCCGGAAATGTTTGCGCATAAGCTCTGCCAGTGTTTGCAGGCAGATGTCGCCCGCTTCATGGCCGTAATTGTCGTTGATCCTTTTGAAGTGGTCGGCATCCACCATGGCCACTGCGAAGCCAGAATGGTGGCGCTGGCACCACTGAAAGCTCTTTCGGAATTCCTGATCAAAGTAGCTTCGGTTGCCCAGTCTGGTGAGGTCGTCTGTCACGCTGAGCCGCGCGAGTGTCTCGTTGGCGTCGGTCAGGTTTTTGTTGAGCCGGTTCAGCTTGCGGTTCCAGTAAACCAGAAGCAGAGCAATCAATATGGCTGCGATTGAAAGCTGCCAGATCAGCGTGTAATCAACGGACTGCTTGAGACGGATGTTGCGCCACTGCCTCTCGAGATCTTTGCGTTCCTGCGCGGTCAGGCTGGATACCAGTTTTTGCATGATTCCCAGGACGACAGGCTCGTCTTTCCGTGTGGCGACTGAAAGCGACCAGTCTGCCGGAATGCGGCCGATGACTTTCACATCCGCAAGGCCCAGCTCCTGCATGTAATAGCTGGCTGTTGCCAGAGTTGTAATATAGCCGTCCAGGTCATGGTTCTGTAGTTTACGTAGGCCCATCTGCTCGTTGGCAACCTCGATCAGATTGAGGGAGGGGTAGCGACTCTGAAGCAATTCTGCGAAGGCATAGTCTTTGACAACGCCGACTCTTTGTCCGCGCAAGTCCCCGACCCGCTCAATGAAGGGGGCTTCAATCCGGCCAAGCACAACTGTCGGTACCTCGAGATAGGGTTCGGTAAAGTTCAGGAATTCTGACCGCTCCGGAGTTTTCATGGCCATGGTGAAAATGTCGCATTTGCCCTGCCGGGCTGCTCCGATCGATTCGGTCCAGCTGTCGGTGCGCACCAGCTCGAACCGAACCGGTGCCCGTGAGGAGAATAACCGGGCCACTTCTGCGGATAAGCCTGCGTGGTTGCCCTCTTCGTCTATGCCTTCGAGCGGGAGCCAGTTCGGATCAATACACATGTTCAACTGGTTGTCGTGGACCTTGAGCCACGCCAGTTCAACCGCATTCAGGGAAACCTCACCCGTTTCCTGTAGCTCCAGGTCTACGCTCGCGCCCAGCCAGCGGCTTTCGATGGTGTGCATCTCTTCGGGGGAAATTGCAGCCAGCGCCTGATCGAGTATGTCTGCCAGGGGCGCGAGACCGGGCCTGACGCCAAACCGGAGGTCTTCCCCGGACTGTCCCTCGATAACCAGCTCTCCCGCGATTCTGACGCCTGGTATGCCCAGCTCCCGGATCCAGAAGTTGCCGTTGGGAAGAGCAGCGAGTACAACATCCACTTCGTCTCTGGCCAGAGCCTGGAACATGGCATCCTGGGTCGTAAAAATCCGGGCGTTGTTGCCGAGGGCCTGGGTAACAGGCTCTTCGTAGTAAATGCCGGAGCCGAGAGCAACGCGTTGGTCCTTCAGGTCTTCCAGGCTTTGAATTCTTAACGCGGGATCCCGGGTAAAGGCGACGTTGGGTATGGTGTGGTAGGGCTGGGTAAATCGGGTGAAGGCCTGACGATCAGGCCGGAAAGACATGTTAGCCAACACGTCAATCTCGCCATCGCGGAATAGTGGGAGTAGCTCTATCCACTGGCCCTCGACCGGTATTACCTGCAGCCCGGTCAGATCGGATATCCGGCTCAGCACGTCTACGCTCAAACCGTGAATTCGAGTTGCGCTCTCGAAACTGTAAGGTGCGTAATCCCGCATCAGACCAACGCGCACGGGGCCGGTTTCGGAGATGAATTCCTTTTGATCTGGTCCCAACGAAAAGCTGGTGCCCCGGGCTAAGCTATTGCCTCCCAGTTCCTGCCAACGCTGAAGCAGTTCGTTGATGCGTTTCGCCGGAACCTGCTCCAGGCCAGAGGAAATCCTCTGGTACAGCTCGCTCTTGGCTTTCAGAACACCAATTCGAAAATCTTCGGTCGCCAGATCACCGAGGGGGGCGGTGCCGGCAATCTCAAGAAAACCGAACCCGGCCTGGTTGGCATAATAATGCAGCGTCAGCCGCGGCCCGATAATGACATCCACCCAACCAAATGCCAGAGCGCGAATGAGGCTGTGGACCGAATCATAGCTCGTCAGGGATACACCCTGTGCATCGAGTGCTTCGCGATAGTAGACGTCGCGCACTATACCTACCCGAAGTCCCTTCAGATCCGAGAGGGTGCGGATGTCCCCCAGTGGCCTCTGGTTGTTGTGCATCAGATAGGTCTGGCGAAGGTGGTAGGGCTCTGTGAACAGGATGTTTTCTGCCCGCTCCGCACTGAACGAGATGCCGTCGATAACATCAAGCTCGCCCCGCAAAAATGCATCGTAGATTTCCGGCCAGCTGCCAGCGCGAAATCGGAAGTTCAGATCGGCATTTCGGGCGACCTCGCGAAGCACATCAACAGAAAAACCGGAGGCGCCGGGACCATCGTCGAACGAGAAGGGTTTGTTGTCGCCCACGATGCCGACAGTCACGGTGTCGTCGGCCTGTTCGGACATCGCCAGTGGGGATGCGAGCAAAAGGCAAAGGGCCCAGAGGACTGTCGCGGCCACGCTCCGGTATCGAGTTTCTTTGTGAGTAGCGGGAGTCTTCATCGGCGAGCCGGCGATCCTTTACTGCTTCGACTTAAGTGTAGCCTTAACCGACTCGATTGAACATTACTCAGGTGCTCACTGGGCGGCCGGTGTAATCGGAGAAGTCCGGCTTTTTCGGATGATGCTGGTCGTCTGTCATGTACGCCGAGGTAAGAATGAATTCGGCAGTTGCGCGGTTGCAGGCCACGGGAATGTTCCAGAGCGCGGCAATGCGCAGCAGTGCCTTGATGTCCGGGTCATGGGGTTGAGGTTCCAGAGGGTCCCAGAAGAACACCAGCAGGTCGATTTCGCCCTCGGCGATCTTGGCGCCGATTTGCTGGTCGCCGCCCAGCGGACCGCTTAGCAGGCAATGGATATCGTCCCGCTCCAGGTTATCCCGAAGCAGCCGGCCCGTGGTGCCGGTGGCGTAGAGTTTCAGCGGGGCAAATCGGGTGCGGTTTTCGGCAACCCAGTCCACCAGTTCCTTTTTCTTGTTGTCGTGTGCCACCAAAGCGACGGATTTTACGGCCATTTGGGGTAAAGTCTCCTGTTATCAAGGTTTTTACGGTGCCAGTGTTTCACAGGCTGGCCCGGTTCGGAATAGGAAAGAGGTTTATGTCCGCGACAACATCGTTTGACTGGCAATCCACACCGGCGGCTGTCTGGCGTCGGCATCGGTCGGGGCTGCGCGCCATCCGACGGCTCGATCCGGTGCAATGGCAGGATCTGAAGGGCATCGACCGACAGCAGCAGGCTCTGGCCCGCAATACCGAACGGTTTCTGGCCGGTGAACCCTCCAACAACGCGTTGCTCTGGGGCTCACGCGGCACCGGCAAGTCGTCGCTGATCAAGGCGCTGTTGAACCGCTACCAGGAGCGTGGGCTGCGGATGATCGAGGTGGACAAGGATGATCTGGTCAACCTGCCGGAAATTGTCGATGAGATCTGCGAGCTGCCGTTCCGGTTTGTGATCTTCTGCGACGACCTGTCGTTTGACGTTGGTGAGTCCAGCTACAAGGCCCTGAAAAGTGTACTGGAAGGTTCCCTGGAACTGCCCCCGGAGAATGTAAGGGTGTATGCCACCTCCAACCGCCGTCATCTGATGCCGGAGTTCATGTCCGATAACCTCAAGAGCGAAATGCGCGACGGTGAGCTGCACCCGGCCGAAGCCATCGAAGAGCAGGTGTCCCTGGCGGACCGGTTCGGTCTTCAGCTTTCGTTCTATGCGTTTTCGCAGGCTGTGTACCTGCAGGCGGTGGACGCGCTGTTCCCCGACTTTGATGACCGGGAAGGCCTGCATCGGGAGGCGATCCGCTTCGCCACTGCCAAGGGCGTACGCAATGGTCGCACGGCCCAGCAGTTTTACCGGCAGTTTGCCGGCGAGCAGGATCTCGGCAGGCTGAAGTAGCTACTGCCGTTTTGCCATCTTGATGAAGTGATGGTGGACCACCCGAACCCCGAGAAACACCAGGGTCATTACCACCGGAATGGCGATGCCCAGAACCAGGGTCTTGTTGAAGACAACACCGGCTTCGTAAACCGAATCCAGCCCGAATTTGAGCAGGCCGATCAGGTAATAGGTGATGGCCACCACCGAGAAGCCTTCCACCGTATGCTGCATCATCAACTGGATCTTGGAGCGCCGGTCCATGGAACTGAGCAATTGCTGGTTCTGGCTCTGGATGGCCAGTTCCACCCGGGTGCGCATCATGTCCGAGGCCCGGTCGACCCGTCGGGAAAGGTCTTCCAGCCGTTCGCTCACCGCTTCGCAGGTTTTCACTGCCGGAGTCAGTCGGCGGGTCATGAATTCGGTCAGGGTCAGGTGGCCGGAGAGTTCGTCTTCCCGCAATTCTTCCAGGCGGGTCAGTACCAGCCGGTGATAGGCGCGGGTGGCAGAGAAACGGAACGTGGAGTGGGCCCGGAAGGCCTCGATACGGGCCGCAATGTTGGTCAGTTGGGCCAGCAGTTTTTCTTCGTCCACATCCTCATTTTCCGCCAGTGACCGGGTGATCACGGCCAGTTTTTCATCCATATCGTTCAGTGACGGTGTGATTTCCCGGGCAACGGGGAGTGCCAGCAGTGACATCAGGCGGTAGGTTTCGATTTCCATCAGGCGCTGGGTCAGACGGCCCAGCTGGCTGTCCGACATGTGGTGGTTCATCACCATGAACCGGCCAAAGCCGTCACTGTGTAGCCGGAAGGTGCCCCACACCCTGGCGGCACCCTCCTGGGGACTGCTCCCGACCAGTCGCATGCCTTCGAAGTGCTTGCGTACATAGTCCAGGTCGCCTTCGGTTCCGTCAGCGGCCGGCCGTACTTCCAGGTGGAATGCCGCAATCACTGTACCGGTCAGCTGTTCCAGCCACCCCTCCGGCAACGGTGTAATGCCGGTCTCGCTAAAGGGTGTTTCCTCACCCGCAGCCAGGTTGATAAAGGTGTAGGACGCGAATTCCATGTGCATCTCGCGACGCACCCGCAGGGCACCGAAGGTATGTTCAAAGCAGCCCACCTCGTTCTCCGGTACCGGATGCCCCATCAGCCGATGGAGTTCCTGCAGGTGCCGGAATTGTTCCTGCCGTTGCTCAGGTGTTGTCAGAACCGCCATCTGGGTAACCCGCGCCGGTGTCGGTAGCACCTGGAACGGCCTTGAGTGCAGCTCGTTGTAGAGATCGTTCCGAAGCGGGTGAATGTCGAGGGATTCCAGGCGTGCGCTCACGGCAGGGTGGTCCTGTGGTCAAGAGTGGATAGCTGGGATCATAACCCGGAAGCACACACCGTCAATGCCACCTTGGGCGCGGTTCCGGGCTTCCACATGGGCACCATGGTAGTCGGCAATCAGGTTGACAATGAGTAGCCCCTGTCCAAGGTGGCCCTGTTCCTGGCCGTCCCGCATTGAAACGAAGGGGCTGAAGATGTCAGTTGTTGTGTCTTCGGGCAGCGTTGAACCCTCATTGAAGACCGACAGACACAGCCCTTCCGAAGTTGTTTCCAGGCCTACCTCAATCAGTCCATCCTGTGGTGTGAAATCCCGGGCGTTATCCACCAGCTTGTCGAGCAGTTGCACCATCAGTTCTGGCGAACCCGTGATCTTGCAGCCTGCCTGCGGCCCCGAGTAGCGGATCTGATGGCTGCTGTCGAGGGCCTGATACGCAGCGGTTGCTTCTGCGGCCACCTCCGCCAGATCGAACTGTTCTTTATCCGCATGGTCCAGGCTCTGCTCCAGACGCGCCGCTTCGCTCATGCCATGGAGTATCTGCCGGAGGCGTTCGGTGGCGGAAGCGGCCCTTTCGATGTATTGCCTGCGCTCTTCCTCCGAATCGCTGTGGTTGAGGTTTTCCAGCGAGGAACGAACCACAGCGACAGGTGTTTTAAGTTCGTGAGAGAGTCGCCGGGAGAAGCTTTCCAGGTACCGGTTGTACCCGTGGAGACGATCCACCATCAGGCTGAAGTGTCGCTGCAACTGGCCCAGTTCGTCCTTGCTTCGGGCATCCGGCACTCTGCCTGTGATCCGGCCGTCTTCATCAATACTGGCGCTGACAGCACGCTGCAGCCGGGTAATCCGCCAGGACAACCAGCTGGCATAGCCAAGCAGAACCAGGGTGAGAGCGACAATGATGAGGGTGCTGCGGGCAATGACCGAGCCCAGGGCAGAGCCGGAGAGAGTAAGAAGCTGATCCAGCGATTGCTCCAGAATCAGCGTG
>NZ_DDOI01000155.1:9202-11334 GCF_002341575.1 Marinobacter sp. UBA2498
AGCGTGCGGCCACCGAAGACCTCCCGAGTGGTCAGCAGCCAGACGCTGTCATCTTCATGACGGACCAGGCTCGTTTCCGGTAGCGCCTCAACGTCCACACGGTTGGTGTCGGTTTCGATTGAGGTGGGTTCTGGCTGGTAGAGGCGTACCAGGCCTCTGAGTGCATTGAGACTGATCTTTTCGATCACCTGCACCGGGCTGAGACTGTCGAACTCTGGCGCTGTGACGGCTGAGTCAGCCTGTTGTCTCGCGATGACCCATCCGGCCGGTTCAACCAGTCGGGCCTGCTGGCCGGGGTTAAGTTGTGGTTCCAGCTGTCGCTCCAGGGCGAGATTTCGACTGACCAGCACCGGCAATGGGTCAACCGACGTGGAGACGCCGGTTACCTGATCACTGCCCCATAAGGCGGCAAAACCCAGGCGGCTGCGGTCGACAGGCATGGGCAGTTTCAGTTCCAGCTGCCAGCCATCGCCGGCGCCCTGCAAAAAGCCGGAGAGGCGATAGTCGGGTTGGCCGCCTTTCTCTTCAAGGCCATAGAGCTGGCCGGGAGCCGGTGTGCGCAGTAACCACGATTGCCGGCCGGATTCCTGGGCGAGGTTGCCGCCAGAGGTTTCCAGCCAGAGCCTCAGCCGGTCATGGGCCTGTTCCGGGCTGCCGGGATTAAAGAACACGGGTTGCCTATGGCTAACGCGAATCAGCAGATACAGGTTCCGTCTATCGGTAGCGGCCTGCCATTGCAGAGCCGTTTCCCCGGCTTTGCCGCTGGCGACTCTTTGCCAGTTTCTTGCCTGGTTTTCCTCGTCATACCCCGGCCAGTCATCGCCATAACCATCCAGATTCAGGTTGCCGGTCAGCGGTTCAACGTAGATGGCGGGTTCATCAGCCCTGACAACCGGGGTGCCGATGATCTGATCGCCGGCAGTCTCGGCCAGTCTCACGGCCTGGGCCTGCAGTTGCTGCCGGGCCTGTTGTCGGAGGGCATCGTCCAGTTCCAGGACAAACTGCAGGCCTGCCCAGGGAATCAGCAGCATCAGCAGGCTGGCAACGAACAGCTGGCGCTTGAGGTTCAAGAATCAGACCTCACGGGCGTTCCAGCGGTAACCCATGCCGTAGGCGGTCTGTATGCCGTCAAAGGTTGCGTCAATCTGCTGGAACTTGCGGCGGATACGTTTGATGTGAGAGGTGACCGTGTTGTCGTCCAGCACGGTGCTGGCCGCTTCCATCAGTTGTTCGCGGCTGCGCACATGGCCCGGATGCTGGACCAGCGAGTGCAGCATCCAGAATTCGGTGACGGTTAGGTCGATGGGGGTTTCGTCCCAGGCGACGGTCATGCGATCCACATTGAGGGTGAGCTTGCCCCGCTGGAGCACTTCGTCCGGCTTCTGGAGGGCTTCGGCCCAGGCATCGGCCCGTCTGAGCAGGGCGGTAACCCGGGCCAGCAGGTGGTCCAGGCTCATGTCCTTGGTGACGTAATCATCGGCCCCAAGGCGCAAACCGTGGACGGAATCGATGTCGCTGTCTCGGGCGGTCAGGAAGATAATCGGCAGGGTCTGGGACAGTGATCTCAGGTCCTGACACAGGGCAAAACCGCCTTCCGGTTCATCGCCCAGCCCGACGTCGATAATGGCCAGGTCGGGTAACGACTGACGCAGCACCTGCCAGGCCGACGACCGGTCGCCATGGGCGGTCACGCGATAGCCACGGCGCTCGAATGCGGCGCGGTAGTTGTCGCGGATGGCGGGTTCGTCTTCGATCAGTACAACGTGTTTCTTCATGGTGGCGGCTGCTTCCCGTTGCCGGTGTGTGCCTATTTAACCACGGCAGGTGCTGATAACAAGCGCGCAGGTCGTTGTTGCCATAATTCATCATTTTTTGAGGGTGGTTTGTCGCTTTCTGCCATGGGAGTTCCTCTCCGGATTGCTGAAATGGCGGTGTTTCGCACAGTCATGCAGTCACAAGGATTCTCTCATGATGCTCTCCAATTCTCTCTTGCAGCTCTACTCGACTTCTTCTGATAAGAGTCTGCCGCCCGGCCAGCGCCGGGTACCTTCCGAAACACGCTGTGAATACGTCCCTGTACGCTCGGCTCCGCCATCCATGGCTCCGCACGGTTTCGGAAGGTACCCGGCGCT
>NZ_DDOI01000155.1:11397-20462 GCF_002341575.1 Marinobacter sp. UBA2498
GGCCTCTTTCATGAGCCGCTTTCTGCACCGTCGTTTCAAGCAGATCTGTGAGGGAATTAGCCTCTGGCTGGCAGTTTTGCTGATGCTGTTTGTTCACCCACTGTATGCCGAGGCGAATGAGGCAGACAAGGTCGGCCAGTTGCATTTTGTCGACGGCCAGGGGCAATGGCAGGAACCGGCGCTGGTGCTGGACAGTGAATTCGACATTCAGGTCAGCGGACTGATTGCCGACACTCGGTTGCTGCGCAGTTTCCAGAATACCAGCGACCAGTGGCGCGAAGGCGTTTTCGTGTTCCCGTTGCCCGAGAAGGCCAGTGTGTACGGTCTGACGATGACGGTGGGGGAGCGGACCATTGAGGGCAAGGTGCAGCCCAGGGAGACGGCGCGGCAGACCTATGAGAAAGCAAAGCAGGCCGGGCAGCATGCGGCGAATGTGGAGCAGCAGCGTCCGAATCTTTTTACTGCCCGGGTTGCCAATATCCCGCCGGGGGAGACGGTTTCGGTTAAGCTGAAGTACCAGCAACCGGTGCAGTATCAGGCCGGGGTGTTCGAGCTCACTGTGCCGACCACGCTGACGCCGCGTTACATGCCGGGAGCGCCGGTCAGCACCGCACCGGATCAGTGGCAAGGCGGGTGGGCGCTGCCGACGACCGAGGTGCCGGATGCCGGTGCCATCAGTCCGTTTACGGTAACCCCGGATGATGTGGCGGCCGACAGCCACCGGGCGGTGATTAATCTGGTGATTGATTCCGGGCTGCCGCTGGAGAGCGTCTCCAGCCCGTCCCACCGTCTCGCGACCAGTCAGGATGGCCAGACTTTCAGGATTCGTCCCGATGGCGGCGAGATCCTGATGAATCGTGATTTCGTGGTGCGGTGGCGTCCGGTTGCCGGGCTGGAACCCTCCGCAGCGGTTTTTCACCAGTCCTGGCAGGGTGAGGACTATCTCATGGCGATGCTGGTGCCGGGCGAAAACGGCGCCATGGCGTTGCCCCGGGATCTGGTGTTCGTGATCGACACCTCCGGTTCCATGGCGGGCGAATCGATCCGCCAGGCCCGAGATGCTCTTCAGGCCGGTCTGGACACACTGACACCGAGGGACCGGTTCAATGTCATCCAGTTCAACAGCCAGACGCATTCCCTGTTCATGCAGCCTGAAGTGGCCACCGGTAACAACCTTGCCCGGGCGCGTCAGTATGTGGATCGCCTTCGTGCCGACGGTGGCACCGAGATGGCTCCAGCCCTTTCCAGAGCCCTGGAAGGCGGAGGCGAGACTGAAGACGGCGCACGGGTGCGCCAGGTCATTTTCATTACCGATGGCGCGGTGGGAAATGAAGCTGCGCTGTTCCGGCAGATCCGCCAGCAGCTTGGAAACCAGAGGCTGTTTACGGTGGCTATTGGCTCTGCGCCGAATCGGCACTTCATGCGCGAAGCCGCCCGCTGGGGGCGGGGTACCTACACGGCGATTCACTCGCCTTCCGATGTGGATGGACCTCTGCAGGCCCTGTTCTCAGCCATGGAGTCACCGGTTCTGACCGATATCGGGGTCAACTGGCCCGGCCAGAAAGCCGGTCAGGAGTCGTTTCCGAGACGCCCGGGCGATTTGTTCCAGGGCGAGCCGCTGATTCATGTGGTTCGTGGCGTCCCGGCCATGGGGCAGCTGGAGGTGTCGGGGCGCCTGCCGGGTGGCAGGGACTGGACCAGAACGCTCGATCTGCAGCAGGCCGCTCCCGCAACGGGGCTGCATCGGCATTGGGCGAGGGAGAAAATCGACAGTTTGGAGGATGAGGCTAAGGTCACAGGCCGGGAGCCCGATAAGGCCGGCCTGACCGAGCTGGCGGTTCAGCACGGCCTGATGTCTGCCTACACCAGTTTTGTGGCCGTGGATTCCACACCCGCCCGAAGTTCAGAGGCGCCCATGGAATCGGATAGTTTGCCCACTCTTCTACCGGCGGGCAGCCAGGCGGGCATGCTGCGCTATCCACAGACGGCAACATCGGCGCCGTTGCTGATCGCGCTCGGTTTGGTGGGGTTGATGTTTTCACTGGCGATTGTGCTGCTGCAGAGGAGGGCGTTCTCATGACCCGGCTGCTGCTTCTGTTATTGACCAGCTCTGCTACCTTGTTGGTATTCGGGTTATGGATTCCGCTCAAGGCGGTTATCGCCCAGGAATTGCTGGCGATCGCCTGGGCTGAAAGCCAGGCCCGGCAGACGGAATCGCGCCCCTGGCCGTGGGCGGACACCTGGCCGGTAGCCCGGCTGGCTATTCCGGAACTGAACGACTCGATGATTGTTCTGGCCGATACCCATGGTGAGAGCCTCGCCTTTGGGCCGGGCCGATTAACCGGAGGCGCAGATGTCGGGGGAGCCGTGATCATTGCCGGACACCGGGATACACATTTCCGGAGCCTGAAAGCACTGGAGACCGGCAATGAGGTGCGTCTGCAGGGAAGGGATGGCCGTTGGCAGAGTTACCTGGTGGAGGGTGCCCGGGTGGTGGACAGCCGTTCAGAGCTGATCGATACCCAGCGTCTGCCAGAGGGGACGCTTCTGCTGGTGACCTGTTACCCGTTCGACAGTGTCGACGCCGGTGGGCCACTGCGATACGTCGTAAGAGCTTCGGCAAAGGGTAAACAAAGGGAACAAATTGACACTGTTGCCGGAATATAAAGTTGGCGTACACTTGTGCGCCAAAATTTCGCTGCAGAGTTTGGTTGCATGGGTATTATCAGAAAACTGCTGGCGTGGCTGAGCGTACCGATCATTTGCCTGTTCGCGCTCGTGTTCTACGCGGCGAGGCCGTTCAATCCGGACAACAACCGTATCCTGGCGCGCGTCGTCGCTCGTTTCGGGCGGGCGGTTCTGGGTATGGAGCGCCCTCTTGAAGGCTGGGAAAACATGCCGCAGGACCGGCCTACCGTCGTCATTGCCAATCACCAGCACAATGACGATCTGTTTGTTGTGGGCGACTTGTTGCCGCCGCGCACCGTCACGGTTGGTAAATCGTCACTGGTCTGGGTGCCTTTCTTTGGCCAGGTCTTCTGGCTGGGCGGTAACGTTATCCTTAATCGCGGACGCTCCCACAAGGCCATTGCGGTCATGAAGGCCACCAGCAGCGCCATCGCACGGGATCGAAAGAGCCTCTGGGTGTTCCCCGAAGGCACTCGCAGCAGAGGCCGGGGACTGCAGAAATTCAAGAAAGGCGCGTTTCACGCAGCGGTAGCATCGGGCGCGCCCATCACCATGGTCTGTGTTCAGGAGTACGCCGATGAGGCCGTCGGCTGGACCGGCCGGCGTGAGTCAGTGGCCATTCGGGTTTTACCGCCCATCGAAACCGAGGGTCTCACGGCTGATGATATTCCGGAGCTGATCGAGCGTTGCCACAAAAAAATGTCGGAGACGATTGCCACATTGTAATCGCCTCGTCTGGAAGTGCTTGAAGCACTTCGGTAAACAGGGCAGTCTTGCGGGACTGATCGTTTCGTTCAACGACCCTCAGGGAGAGGCAAGAGATGAATCTGATTTTGTTTTTGATTATAGGCGGTGTGGCCGGTTGGCTGGCTGGTTTGATCATGAAGGGCCGTGGTTTTGGCATTCTGGCCAACATCGGTATCGGTATTGTCGGCTCGTTTCTCGGCGGTTTTGTGTTCCGCCTTCTCGGTCTGGCGGCCCAGGGTGCTGTTGGTGAGCTGGTCACCGCAACGGTAGGCGCTGTGTTGCTTCTCGCTATTGTTAGTGCAATCAAGAAGGCCTGAGCATGATCGTACCCGTAACCGGAGTGTTTGCCGCAGTTATCGGCATTCTTTTGCTGGTGTTGTCGGCGCAGGTCGTCAAATTTCGTCTGAAGTACAAAAAGGGCCTGGGCGTCACCGATGATCGGGATTTCGAGGCCGCGGTCCGGGCCCACGCCAACCTGGTGGAGTATGCGCCACTCGGTCTGCTCATGCTGGCTATCGCTGAGCTCAACGGCGTTTCCAGTACTCTGATTTACTGGACCGGTATGGCGCTGGTGGTTGGCCGCATTCTTCATGCCTTCGGCATGATCAACGGTCGCGGTGGCACCCATTGGGCCCGTATGATCGGCATTCTGCTGACCTGGCTGGCGATTCTGGTGACAGCCTTATTGCTGTTGTGGAACGTCTGGCAGGTTTATGGCTAGACCAGAAAAGAACGGGCGGCCAATGGCCGCCCGTTCTGCTTTCAGCAACCCGGTTTTATAACCGGTCAGTCTTCAACCTGGCTCTCATCCTCCAGGATAAGCTCTACTTCTTCCGCATCCAGTACCTGAGGCTCATAGGTCAGTCCCTGTGCCTCGATCACGCTTACAAAGGCTTTCAGGTGGCTTTTTGATCCATCCAGCAGGTTGGAATAGGCAAGAACGATGGCGCGCTCATCGGTTTGATTAATCGCGGCCAGAATATCTCTCATATCCTTCTCTTCGATCAGGCCCCCTACGAACAGGCCATCAACAAACGAGTTTTTTCCCTTGGCAACCAATTCGTCATACAGGGCCTGAAGTTCCTGATTGGTGAATACGCCGATCGTGTCATTCACTACCGGGTCTTCAACATCAAACTTTTTCAACAGGTAGTCTACGGTGCTGGTATGAGATTCTTCGGACAGCGCGATTCTTGCGAATACCTGCGTTCTGTCGCCCCAGTACTGGTCCATTGTGAGATAAACGTCTCGGGCCAGCTTTTCCTCTTCGCGCATGAACTGCAGATCGCTCACCTCAATGGTGGTCAGATCTTCCGAATCGGCAGTTTCTGCCGATCGACCCCCGCCGTCGCTGTTGCGCGGACCGCCTGCAGCGAATGTGGCGCTGGCAAGGAACATCGAACCAATGAGTGCGGCAGTGGTGAAGGTTTTTGCGTTCATAGTGACCTCTCTAGTCAGGTAACAGTTAAACCCTGGATACATGACTAAGACGAGGAATTCGGGCAAAAGGTTCGTTAAATAAATGTAAGTTTGCTTTCTAGTTTGTAAATAAAGTCTTGTTTTTATTGAATAATAATTTTCAGTTTTAATGAAATTGATCCGTTTACCGCTTCAGAAATCGGAATAATTAAGATTTCATAAAAGCCGCCGACAGCGGTTGCAGGGTGTTCCATCACGCCTGTGCAGGGTGCATCCAGCCCCCGCTATGCGGTAAGTCCGGGGGCGGCCTATGGGGTTGGTGTTGCCGCTCAGAGTGCCTGGGCGACATCCATGTCCATGTATTCCAATTCTACTCGGCGGTTGGCAGCCCTGTCTTCCGGCGTTGCCAGAGGGCGCGCTGAGCCCCAGTGCCGCATTAGAATCCGGGATTCCTCCACGCCTTCCTGAATGAGACTTCGCGCCACTGCATTGGCCCGCAATCGTGACAGAAACTGGTTGTAATCCTCCGAACCGAAGTTGTCGGAATGGCCATGAATCCGCACGCTCACGGAAGGATGCTCCTTCAGGTAGGCGGCGTGCTGTTGCAGGAAGGCAATGTCATCCTTGTCCAGTGAGTGCTTGTTGAAGCCGTAATGGAACTTCATGCGGTGCGGGCGTCTGGTCCCGGCATCGTAAGTGGCAGCGGTGAAGCCTGCGGCCATCGCAGCATTGGCGATCAGGCCCGGGTTATCCAATACAAGTACGGTCATCTGAAAATCCTTGGTTCGGTATCCGGTTTTTCTTGTTATTCCTGTTCACTATTGGCCGGAGCAGGAATAACGGCAATTGGCGAAAAGTCGATACATGTCCCGGCACAGTCCGTCGCTGGAAATGATTTAATGTCATTTGTATGACGCGCCAATGACAGTCTCACCGGTAGTCCGGGCTTTTCCGACTCTGTGGGGTGTGCCACATTTCCGGGATTGACCCATAGCGACCTTTGCGCTGGATTCCATTTGAGCGCGAAAAGAAGGCGTGGCTGTGGTAAAAAGCAGACTTTCAGGGACAGATTATGATGAATTGTGACCGCCCATGCTGATTATCCCCGCCGAGAACGCCATCAACTGGAAACGCCCGCCCTGGGTCACCCTGGGCCTGATCATGGCCTGCCTGCTGGTTTTCCTGTTTTATCAGGGGGACGACAGCCGGAAACTCGAGCAGGCCGTTGAACAGTACCTGGCCGCCGACCTACATGAGCTGGAGGCGCCGGCCTACGAGGATTACCTGCAACGGCAAATCCAGTTCCAGGGTGAAGAAGGCCGGGTATACGAACTACAGCAGTTTCAGCAACTCCGGGAAGAGAACGAAACCTTCTGGCTGGCCATCAATCTGATGATGGACCGGGAGTTCTACCAGTATCTGCTGCAGAACCGTGATGTGATCTGGGCGCCGACAGAAAGGGCCCGTTGGCAGGAACAGCGCACTGCGATAGAGCAGCAGTACATCCAGAAGCTGAGTGCCAACCAGTTGGGACTGGTTCCTGCCGATCTGTCACTGTATACCCTGATCACCTACCAGTTTCTGCACGGCGGCTGGGGCCATATCATCGGTAACCTGATCTTCCTGTTCCTGCTGGGATTCACCGTTGAGAAAGCCCTGGGGCCGGGTCGGTACCTGATTGCCTATCTGGTTTGCGGTGCCTTGTCCGGCCTGATGTTTACCGCGGTTTCGGCGGGTAGCTATGTACCCCTGGTGGGTGCCTCGGGCTCGATCTCCGGCCTGATGGGCATGTACGTAGCCATCTATGGCCTGCAGAAGATCCGTTTCTTCTACTTTCTCGGCGTTTACTTCAACTATTTCCGTGCTCCGGCTATTGCTCTGTTACCGGTATGGGTGGGCAAGGAAATCTACGATTACTGGTATGCCGGTGCCACCGGTATCGCCTACATGGCCCACGCTGGCGGTCTGATCGCAGGTGCCGGCCTGGTCTGGCTGCTTGGCAAAAGCTGGCTGCAGGTGCGAGAGGAATTTTTTGAACCGGAAGAGGAAGAGCAGGATGCCCGGTTTACCACCGGTTACGCCCAGGCCATGGCCAGCCTCGGCCGAATGGAGTTCGATTTGGCCCGGCGGCAATTCGAGGCTCTTCGTGAGCACTATCCGGAACGCCATATTCTGCTGGAACACCTTTACCAGTTGGCCAAACTCCGCCCGGACTTGCCCGAATATCGTGATCGCGCCAAAGAGCTGATGAACGATGCCCTCAGCCGGCGCCAGCCAGAGCAGATGATTGCGATTTGGCAGGAATACCTCGGCAAGGGGGAGAGTTATCAGCCACTAGCGGCAGACGACCATAACCGGGTCCTGTTCACCAGTCTCAAGCAACATGACCTCAAGGCTGCAGAGAAAGCTTTCGAGCGGCTCAGAAGCACAGGCGATGACATGCTGACTACCGAGGCCTGTCGGTTGCTTGTGGAAGAGTTTGAAAAGCGCCAGATGGCGCCCAAAGCTCGTCATTATCGTCAACTTCTTCAGGCCGGCTAGCCTCGGGGCAGCAGGGTATGGGAGGGGCTTCCCAAAACACGCTGTGAATACGTCCCTGTACGCTCGGCTCCGCCATCCATGGCTCCGCACGGTTTTGGGAAGCCCCTCCCATACCCTGTGTCAGTCCTGGGCAGAAAACGTTGCTTTCGGTCCCTTCAGCGGCTCTTTATTCTGCGCCTGCTCCAGATAAACCGTAATCTGCTCATGCAGCGGATGATTCACACATTTTTTCTGGATAAACGTCAGGAAGGCCGTTGCCTTTTCCCACTGGGACAAGCCGTTGGCCAGGGTCTGGGCGACCAGCAGATAGGCTGGGGCCAGCTGTTCGCTGTCCGGGAAGCGTTTGTGGAAATCCTGAAGCACTCGCAAGGCCGGTTTGAACTGGCCCCGGTGGTACAGGGCCCGGGCGCAGCGCACTGAAAGGTCCGGATCCTCCAGTTTGAAGCCGGGTTCTGCTTTCTGGATCGTATTCAGCACACCGGCGATGCCTTCGCCGTCGTTGCGGTCGGCCAGCCAGCCCAGGATTCGTGGATGGTAGCGGTAGAGTTCGTCGGTGTCCTGGCGGGCGGTGAGTAGCTGGTACAGCTGGCCGATCCTCAGGGCGTTATCCCGGTCCCGCTTCAAAGCTTCCCTCAACATGTTCTGCACCCGATCGTAGTTGCCGTCTTTCAGGTTCATATCGATATCGGCATCAAAGCGGGCGCTGCGGTCGCGCTGGTGGGTGTCCTGACCTGCGGTGTCATCCTGGATATCCGAGGCAAATCCCAGCTCTTCCTGGTACTGGAACAGCAGGTAGCCAAGCATGTGGAACAGGATCAGGGTGAAGGTACTGTTCAGGAAGCCGGCGAGGGGCTGGGCAACCCAGAACGGAAAATGATTCACCGCAAAGTCCTGGGCCGCGCCCGAGGCGAGGGTCAGCAGGATCAGGTAGCCGTACAGCAGGAAATAAGGGGTGCCAATTCGCGAGATCAGTACCGCTAGGTTCATCGGATTCACCGCAGCACCCACCGAGCGTTCCATGGCCAGAACCATGATGCTGGCCGGTAATGCCAGAATGACAAATGCCAGCGCCAGCAGCATCAGGATGGGGCCACCGAGCATGGCGGCAGCGCCAACCAGCCCGCCCATTAGCACGAAGACCAGGAACTGCAGGATGACAATGTCAAAGCCGCTGCCGGTGAAGGCGACGGATACGGCCGGCGGTTTCAGGTGACCTTCAGCGGTGTGGTTGATCACCGCATAGGTGTACTTGAAGAGGGCAAGCGCCAGCACTATCCAGATAAGGATGCCAATCAGATTGGCCGGGGCAACCACCGGCACCAGGGTACAGATGGCGATAACGATCAGCGGATCGGTATGGAACGGGTAGCGGAAAAAAGCGCCGAGTCGCTGCCAGAAGGGGACCACCTCGGTGGCGGCGCCCAGATATCGCATGGCCTTGCTGCAGCGGGGGCACAGAGCCCGGCGCTGGCGGGTGTCGGCATCGGGCATGCAGCGACTGCAGTAATGAATCTGGCACTCCCCGCAGTGCCATTTGGCAGGGTCGCCGGGGTGATAGTGGCAATCATGTTTCACAGGTGCTTGTGTCCTGGTCCATCAGAAAATCGTTGGCTCATGATGACAGATGTCGGTTTTGAGCGCAGCAAACCAGTTAACAGGTAGACTATTGT
>NZ_DDOI01000109.1:0-5980 GCF_002341575.1 Marinobacter sp. UBA2498
GGACGGCTGTTCTGTACGTCTTCCAACAAGCCCTGAACCTGCTGCACCCGCTGGGCGTTCTGCCCGCCGAAGGTGTCGCCCTGAAGCTGGACACCCAGGAGGTCACCCTGCAATCGCTCTTCTGCCTCTTGCAGGCGCTGGGCCTCCAACCGGCGAAGCTTCTGGCGGGTGAACACGGCTCCTTTCGGGAATGCGTTCTCAGTCAGCCCGCCCGCGCGGAGAATGACGTCCCTCAGGGTCTCTCCTTCACCAAAGGTATACTCTCCCGGGTAGCGTACCTCACCAGAAAGGGTGATTCGGTATTGCTTGTCAAAATCTGGAGTAGGCTGAATCAGGATAGAATCACGGCTTTGAAGTGCTTGCCGCGTTTCCCCTGCCATTACATCCGCCAATGCAATCTTGCGGGTGATCACTCTGCGGTCGCCCTCTTCTGCAAGCTCCGATCTAGCCAGTTCCGCCGAAAGGAGCGAAGCTGAGTCTTTCAGGCCTCCGGCGAGAGCAATTGCATCGGCAAGCCCGCCGTTGGCAGGGATAGGATATTCTCCCGGATAGCGAACCTCGCCGGATATGGTGACAAACGAAGCAGGCTCGAGGGGCGTTGCCTGGATGCGAAGCTGCTTCACCAAACCTGGCAGTAGCTTCTCCCGCTTTGCATCCTGCAGCTGCCGCAGCTCGTCCTGTTCACTTTCAGTTAGTTGCTCTCGCTCCAGCATGACAAGCCAACGGCGCTCTTCATAGCTCTGCTGGAGCTCATCCCGCTGTTGGGGACGCAGATTGGCCAACTGTTGCTCGGACGGCTTCGAAATTCGCTCGCCTTTCTCCAGGCGCTCCTGAAGATCCTGGTATTCGGCGTATCTAAGGGCCCTTTCATCGAGTTCTGTTTTCTCCAGATCAGAGAACACGAGTAATTGGTCCCGTTCCTTAAGGATCAGATCGGCTTCACTGCCGGGGCTGCGAAGGGCATCTCGCAGATCAATCACCAGGGTGCTCAGGTGATCATCTGCAGACCTTCTTACGAGAAGAGCTACATCGCGATCTGCCGCAGGTAGAAGGTCGTTTCGGAGATTATTGAGGACAGATGACACCCTCATGCCGGGCACGAAGGCGTAGCGCCCCGGTCGCGTGGCAGCCCCACGGACTTCGATATACTGGCCGGTGATGTCAGCAATAGAGGCGATGGTTATGTGGTCTCCCGGCCGTACCCGAACACTCCGGCCCTTCGGCTCTGTGTAATCCGCCTCGACGATGATTCTCAAGAAGTCTTCGTTGGTGCGTTCAATTTTTACTCGTTCCGGATAAGCCTGGGGGGTAAGTCCCCCGGCCAGGCGCACCAGCTCCTTGAGGCTGGTTGCGTCTTCCAGCTCGTAGAGGGCGGGCCGGTAAACTTCGCCGTCAATGCCTGCCCGCTCGCCGACCGGTGGAATGAAAACAACATCCCCAGGCTGAAGGCGGTGGTCGCCGGAGCTGTCGCCATTGAGAAGCAGATCATACAGATCCAGGGTGCCGATGAGCTTGCCGTTGCGCTTGTGCTCTACAGCACGCAAGGATCCAGACTGTTTTACACCGCCTGACACATACAATGCATTGGTGATAGTAGAAAGCGAGCTTACCGTGTAGGAGCCGGGGTTTCTGGCCTCGCCGAGCACGAAGACTCGCATACTGCGCAATTCGCCGAGAGAAACACTGGCCTGTACGCCGATATATTGCTCGGAGACCAGCTTCTGGATTTGCTGACGCGCTTCATCAAAGCTAAGGCCTGCAACGCTGAGAGGGCCGGAATTGGGGAAGCCAATGGACCCTTCACGGCTCACGGGCAGTTGCAACTGCTGATTTTCTTTGCCCCACAACTGGATGCGCAGCACGTCGCCGGGGCCAAGTGTGTAATCGTTTGGTACGGGGATTTCTGTTACCGGCGCAAAGGTGGTCGGACTGCCTGCAAACAGGTCATACCCGAATGGTTTCAGCCCACCGTTCTTGCGAGCCCGCTCTTCCTCTTTTTCCTGCTCTTCCCGTTCTTTCTGCGCTTTCCGGCGCTCGTCATCGCCATTGCCACTTTCGGACTCGACAACCTCAATATTTTCCGGGCGTTGCTGGCTCTGGCGGCGACCCTGAATATTATCCAGGTCTATGCCGTACTGCCGAGCCAGGGCTTCTTGCTGGGCCCTTGGCAGGTTTTTGAACTGCTCAATCTGAGACGGGCTGATGGATTGGGCGGCGGCAGCCATTGGCAGTAGCAGAGCCAGCGGGAGCAATAGATTCTTAAGCTTCACAGTTATAAATCCGGCGGTTTGGTTCGGTAAAATTTAGAATCGGTAGGTCCAGGTGGCGCCCAAAGACCATTGGTCTTTCTCGCCACCCAGGTACTGTATTTTCTTGTCGGTGGCCTGGAGGTTCATATCCAGCCAGCCATTTAATAAACGGGTTCCGTAGCCGAGATCAAGAATGGCGACGTTCTGGTCGCCGTCGGGAACGGTGTAAAAGATATCTTGATCGGTTACAACGGTGCGGTTTTCGCCATCCTTATTCAGTCGGGCGTAGGTTACCTTGGCCGTCAAATTGGCACCATTATCGAAGAAGTTCAGGGCTCCCAAGGTAACGGCTTCTGCATCGCCATCGAAGCTGGCCGCCATGCTGCGGCCGTAATAGCGATAGCCAGAGCGGTAGCGGGAGTGGTCGTAGGTGATGTTGGGCATGGCATCGCCCAGGAAGTCGTCCGCCAGGGTGTTTGTGTACTCAACAAACCACTGCTGGTCAGCTTTGAATAACTGCGTCGTCCAGTCCGCGCCCAAAAGCCAGGACTTACGGGCTGGAAAGGCGCCCGCTTCGTCTTCGCCCATCATCTGGGCGTATAAGCCCATAGACTGCTGACCAATTGAGAATCCATAGCGGGCATCAATGCTGGCGAGCTGGTTGCCCGGGTCGTTTTCCTCGAGCTGGCCGTTATCGCGTCCGATCAGCGCGTTCCATATGGTCGACGCGCCCTCAGGCCGCCCTTCTCCACCGAACATGATGGCCCGTGAGAGACCAATATCCAGGCCATCGATCGGGCGGAACGTGAAGCGCATGCCGATCAGTTTGGCATCGGGTACCGCACGGTCACTCTCATATTGGCCGGCAAGCGCTGTGAACTGCCAGGGGCCGATCCAGCTTAACCAAGGGCTTTCAAAAGCGTGGGCGTTGTTCCGATTAATCCAGAGCGCCGGCATGGGGCGGGCGTTGTTGGAGAGAATGAGGCTGGATTGCCAGCCAGGCCCCCACCATCGGTCAATGGCCCCAACGCCCATCACCCAGTTACCTGCAGCCGCAGCCAGGTAGCTGCCATCCAGGCGAAGCTCTTCATCGTCATCGCTTTCAGGGGCGTATGAGGGCTTAAGGCCCAGGGCCCAGACTTCACCTTGCCACTGAAGGTTGATCGCCGTGCCAGCTTTCGCAAGTGGATTCTCATCAAAACCGCGAACTCCGGGTACCTCACTGTTGCCATAGAGGCTGTACTCGCCCCGAAAACCCTGCTGACCCTGCTGTTCCTTTTCGAAGCGCAGGTAGGCAGCAGCGGAGCCCACGGAAGCCTGGTCAGCGCTGACGCTGTCCTCTAGGCCACTGTGGACCGTACTCCACATCATTGGCCAGGTGCTGACAGTGCGATCCATATGGCCTCGGTCTGCCAGTTTCTGGGCCGCAAATCTCGCCCGCGAGTCTCCCGGCTCAAGCCAGGGGGCCGCGGAGAGGGAAACACTTGTCAGACACGCTACCGCCCCACCGACCAGGGCCCAGTGTTTTAAGGTCATAGGATAAAATTATCTGAAAAACGACAGGAAACAGACAAAAGGAAGGGGACAACTGACTCCCAACTGTATCCTTGTCGGTAGATGAATGAACTGTTTCAGAAGCGTGCCGATTCTACGGCAATGTATATGACAAGCAAGTGACAAAAAGTCTGACACATTGGTTTTCAGGGAGATAGCAGGGTAAAGAATTGTTAAAGCTTTGCAGTTGCAAGTGAAACGTCTAAATATCGTTCATCTGAGCTCTTACCAGGCTCGCGAACTCGGCGAAGAAGGCGAAAAACACTCCCGCGATCAGCCCCAGCATGCCAGACAACAAAATGATCAGGCTGCGTGCAGGCCCGGCAGGCTCCAGAGCTTGCCGCCCGAGTGCCAGAGTCTCCATAGCCTGAATGGACTTGAGCGTCGACTCCAGCGAGAGCCGCTTCTCGACGGCAGCTGCGATAGCTGCTCCTGCATCTTGCGTGCCCTTGAGCATTTCAATGCTTGAGGAAAGCGACTCTATCTGCGCTTTCAGGCTCTGGCTGAGATTCGAGACTGCTAATGCCTGGGACTTTTCAAGCTGCGCAATCAGTGAAGAGTGAATCTCATTGACGAATACAACCTCGGCCTGAGGAGACTCAGAGACAATCCGGATAAAGCTTGTGTTCTCAGGATTCTCGAACTGTACCTCCATGGGCATCGGCTCTTCATGCTGATCATTATAGGCAGCACGATAATCAGGCAGCCACCGATTCTCCAGGGTTGCGATAACCAGGGCGGGTTTCTCAATAGTGTTACCGACATCCCGTTCAGCGAGCTTCACCAGACTGACAAACTCGTATTTCTGGGGCATCAAGAGCGCGTAAACAATCCCGGAGAGCAATGTCAGGAGAAAAACTGCATAAAAGATCCGGCGGCGTCTTAAAAAGGTCGAGGCCAGGTCCACCAGACTGATTTCATCGTCGTATGGCGGTCGTGACTTTTCGTTGTTTTCTGCCATTCAGCTCTTACCTTATTATTCCAGAGACCGGCACTTTTATGCTCTGCTGCTTCTGCATAAAGTTGATTAATACGACTGCCCGCTCTTCGCCGTCATATGCCTGAAATATTGCATGGATACCCTCGAAAGGTCCCTCGCTAACATAGACTGCCTGGCCAGGCTTGATACCGCCCTGCTCCGCAACGGAATCCAGGCTGGCTTTGATATGCCCGATAACCTCATCGCAGACGCCAGCAGGCTTGTTCGCAAAACTGACGATTTTCAGCACACCTCGGGTTGACCGGAGCTTTGACCACATGGGGTCAGATTGCTCCAGATTCACGAAAAGGTAGCCGGGAAACAAAGGTTCAAGCTTGCTCACCCGTCTGCCAGCCCTGACTCTCTCAACTGTAATTTTTGGGAAGAAGCAGGTTATTCCCTGATTCTGCAGATGCTGCAGAGCCCTATCACCCTGCGCGGGTTTATATTGAAGCGCGTACCACGTCATGCGTCAGGACTGTACCAGCCGCCGGCCGCGATAAAATACGGATTTAACACATCTTGTTTACCGTATTTCAACGGCTCGCCATCCAACGTTTGAACTTTTCCGCCGGCCGCCACCAGCACCGCCTGCGCTGCGCCTGTATCCCACTCGCAGGTAGGACCCAAGCGTGGATATATGTCAGCGTGCCCCTCGGCAATACGGCAAAACTTCAACGAGCTCCCGGCCTGCACAAGTTCGTGCTCACCGAGCTTATCGATAAACGCTCGGGTTTCCGAGTTCAGGTGGTTCTTACTGGCCACCACGCGCTTTACGTCTTTGGGCTCCGCCACGCGAATTCGGTGAACTCTTCCGGTGCGGTCGCGCATGTGGGCGCCCTCACCGACCACACCCCAGTACGCTTCTTTCAGAGCAGGAGCTATCACCACACCCATAACCGGCTCACCGTCCTCAACCATCGCGATGTTGACTGTGAACTCACCGGTACGCTGGGTGAAATCCTTGGTACCGTCGACAGGGTCCACCAGCCAGAACCGACGCCAGTGTTTACGCTCTTCCCAGGGAATATCCTTACCCTCCTCGGAAAGAATGGGAATGTCTCGACTTATTGTACGTAAACCGTGGGTGATAATGTCATGGGCCGCGGTATCCGCAGGTGTAATGGGTGACTCGTCTGCCTTGTAGCTTACCTTAAAGTCTGACTGGTATATGTGCAGCACCTTATCACTGGCCTCG
>NZ_DDOI01000109.1:6040-8208 GCF_002341575.1 Marinobacter sp. UBA2498
CTGGCCTCGTCTGCTACCTTGATGACATCTGGGAGGATAGAGCTGTAATGCATGCGATTCGCTTCCTGCTTCAGATCAAAACGTCATGAACTAAGATGGGTAATAGTAACACTCCTTTAACAAAGAACCAGAAGGACGCCTCTATGAAACTTCGCTTCCTTGGCGGCACGGGAACCGTCACCGGCTCCCGCTACCTGCTCTCGGACGACAAGCACCGGGTACTGGTGGACTGCGGCATGTACCAGGGCGTGAAAACCCTGCGCCGCCGCAACTGGGCGAAGTTTCCGGTGGATCCTTCCACCATTGATACGGTAGTACTTACCCACGCTCATATTGACCATTCCGGCTACCTGCCAGCCCTCGTGAAAAACGGCTTCAAAGGCAAGGTTTACTGCACCAAAGCCACTCATGAATTGTGCAAGGTACTCCTACCAGACGCCGGCTTTCTGCAGGAGGAGGATGCGAAATACGCCTTCCGCAAGAAGTTCTCGAAGCACGAGAAGCCGGAGCCGTTGTTTACCGAGAAAGACGCCTGGGAAGCCCTCAAGCACTTTGAATCCCTGCATTATCACGAGACATTCGAACCAGTAAAAGGTTTCGAGGTCACGTTTAGCCCGGCCGGCCACATACTTGGCTCTTCCTGCGTGCACGTTCATCACAAGGGCGCGGACAGGACGGTCGTGTTCAGCGGTGACGTGGGGCGACAGAACGACGTCATCATGCGTCCGCCGGAGCCGCTGCAGAATGCCGACGTGCTGGTCTGTGAATCGACCTATGGGGATCGAGCCCATGGCGAGACAGACCCTGAGGCGGTTCTCGCTGAAATCATTACCCGTACCGCGGGGCGCGGAGGTATCGTGCTTCTACCGGCGTTTGCCGTTGGGCGAGCACAAATGCTGCTGTATGTGATTCATAAAATTATGGCTGACGGGAAGATTCCCAAGCTACCCGTGTTCCTGAACAGCCCGATGGCCATCAAGGCCACGGAGATCTTCTGCAAGCACCATAAAGAACACAAGCTCAGTGCGGCGCAGTGCGAGCTGATTGATGACAAAACCAATTTTGTTCGCAAGGTGGAAGAATCTATTGAGCTAGATGCAGTGCGTTATCCGTGCGTGATTATTTCAGCCAGTGGAATGGCCAGTGGCGGACGGGTATTGCACCATTTGAAGACGTTGCTACCCAATCCTCGAAATAGCGTTGTTTTTGCTGGCTTTCAGGCGCCCGGAACTCGTGGGGACGCGCTAGTGAATGGTGCAGAATCGGTGAAGATCCACGGAGAGTATTGGCCGGTTAAAGCCGAGATTCATAACCTGGATTCGCTATCTGCGCATGGGGATTACAACGAGATCTTGGCATGGCTTGAGCAGGGCTCATTAGAACCCGAGAAGGTTTACGTCACTCACGGGGAGATGGTTGCGAGTGACGTTATGCGGAAACGGATTCGGGAAAAGTTTGGTTGGGATGTTGAGGTGCCGGAGTTGTTTGAGGAGGTGCAGATTTAGCACCTACAAAACGACACATCCGGGTGGTCGATAATCTGACCGCCAGCCACCGGCGGCGGTTTTATCAATCTTACAGGCCCATGTCCCGACTGCGTCTCGTTCAAATCTTAAAACAACTCCAACCAAATTCGGATGTGCGTTGCCACCCATTGTCACCTCAATGTGACCGGATCCGTCAGAATTGGCTAATCCTACGTCAGTGGCTATCGTGCCATTCGTCAGATTTGAAGGCACGTAACCGAGATCCGAATTATAGACCGTGCCGCCATTGGATACTTGGATCTCGAATGCCGATTTGTAGGCTCCAAGTTCGCCGACTGCGCGATTTATCTGTGATTTCAAAACATTATCGTGGTAAAGCGGTATGGCAACCGCAGCTAGGATACCAATGATGGCAACAACGATCATAAGTTCGATTAGGGTGAAGCCTGTGGTTTGTTTGTGCATAGGATATAGGCGCCGAATCTTTCTGGTTCTGGAAATGGTGATCTGTTCTAATTCATCAGCAATAAGCAGACCAGACTTGGTTCAACGAGATTCAGTTATCGGGCATCTGAGAGGGATGTCGCGGGAAGTTACCGTGGAACCAAAATCTGGGTAACTGCCCCAGTGACGTTTCATCCTGGTAGTCGGTCAAATCACCTTCCATTGCCTCTCGATATC